>NZ_VIRS01000050.1 GCF_006912135.1 Cryptosporangium phraense
CGAGCGCCTCGGCCCCCGCGCCCGCCGTGGGCCGGGCCGCCGCTCCGGCGGTCGCGTCGGCACCGGCCGCGCCGGGAAAGCCGAAGCCCGCGCGGAAGGGTTCCGCGAAGAAGGCGCCCGACCTCACGGTCACGATCGGTCACCACGAGGGTCTGTGGACGATCTCCGCGTCCCGCGGCGCCCGCGTGCTCATCAAGCCGACGCCGATCCGGGCCGCCGACGCGCTGCGCATGGTGAGCCAGCTCGACTCGCCGGGCGTCACCGAGGCGGTCGACGACATCGTCGCCGCGGCCCGCGCCGAGGCCGAAGAGCAGGCCGAACGCCTTCGCCGCGAGCTGGCCGAGGTCGAGGCGGCGCTGGCCGACCTCACCGACGACGAGTAGGCCTCGCGCCCGGGTCACGGCTTCGTACCACGACAGCGTTAGTCGGCTCCGACGAGCCTCTCGACGGTAGTCTCCGAGCGGATACGTCGAGTGGGGTCGGCGCAGGTAATCGGTCCGGGGTAAGCGGAGAGGCAGAACTCGCGTGACGACGGACGGGGGTGTTCGTGCCACGTCGTGGCCCACTACGCCCGAAAAGAGCGGTCTGCCCGCCCGGGCAGCCGCGCCGACGCCTCCGAGGCAACTGGTCATCGGCTTAGAGGCGCTCCGGGTCGCGCTGGCCGACACCCGCTTCGAGCTGCCGCTACGCGGTGCCGACGACGCCGTCGGCACCGCGTCGAGCCTCGCCTCGCAGATCGAGGACTACCTGATCCCCCGGCTCAGCCGCCCGGAGACCCCGCCGCTGCTGGTCATCGGGGGCTCCACCGGCGGCGGCAAGTCGACGTTGCTGAACACGCTCGTCGGCGAGCCGGTCAGCCCGGCCGGCGTACTGCGCCCGACGACCCGTTCCCCGGTGCTGGTCTGCCACCCGGACGACTTCGGCACGTTCCTCATCGGCGGCCCGCTGCCGTCGCTACCGCGCTCGGCCGACGGCCGGCGCGGCTCGATCCGCGTCCTGGAGTCCGACGCGGTACCGCGCGGTCTGGCGCTGGTCGACGCGCCCGACGTCGACTCGGTCGAGTCCGAAAATCGCCAGCTCGCGGGCCGGCTGCTGGCCGCCGCCGACCTGTGGATCTTCGTGACCACCGCGGCCCGCTACGCCGACGCGCTGCCCTGGGACCTGCTGCGGGCCGCCGTGGCCCGAGGCGCCTCGGTCGCGGTCGTGCTCTCCCGGGTCAACCACCTGGCCCACGCGACGGTCAGCACCCACCTGCGCGAACTCCTGCGCGACGAGGGGCTGGGCGCCGCACCGCTGTTCGTCATCGAGCAGTCGACGCTCGACGAGCGCGGGCTGCTGGCGGAGCAGGCCGTCCGCTCGTTGCGGATGTGGACCACCCGGCTGTCCGAGACGCCCGCGCAGCGCCTGCGCATCGTCCGCCAGACGCTGACCGGTGCGCTGGCCTCGATCAGCGACCGGGTCGACGTCCTCGCCGACGCCACCCGGGCCCAGCGGGAGACCGTGGCGACGCTCCGCTCGAGCATCGGCTCGATCTTCTCGGCCGCGGACGCCAAGCTGCGCTCGGGCATCGCCGACGGCGTCCTGTTCCGCGGTGACGTCGTCGGCCGGTGGCAGGAGTACGCGGGCAACGGCGGGCTGGCCGCGATCCTGGAGGCGCGCTCGGGCAAGGGCAGCGGAACGCTGACCGGCCAGTCGTCGATCCGCGCCTCCCGGGTCCGGGCCGGGCTGGTCGGCGGGGTCGTGCGGCTGTTCACGTCGGTCGCCGACGAGGCCGCCGCCGAGCTGCTCGGTGGCTGGCGGAAGACCCCACCCGGCACCGCGGCGGCCGAGCCGCTGGGCGATCGGGCGTCGACCGACGCGGCGAAGAACGCGGAAGAGGCGGCGCGCGCCTGGCTGGACGGGATCGACGGCTCGGCCGGAGCCGGCCCGGCCGGCGGGGGTGGGCGCCGCGCGGCGGCGTTGCCGATCGCGATCGCGGCCGCGTTGGAGGATGGCACGCTTCCGGTCGGCCGCGAGGTCGACATCGCCGGCGGCACGGTCACGCTCTCGGCCGAGCTGCTGGCCGAGGTCTTCGAGGACGACGAGGTGCGCGCCGCCGCTCACGTCGCCAGGGCCGATCTTCTCGGGCGGCTGAGCGCCGCACTCGCTGCTGAGCAGCGTCGCTATACGGCTCGGCTGGACCAGCTCGAACCCGCGGCGGGCACCGTCGACCGCCTGCGTGACGCCGTGCGGCACATCGATCGCCACCGCGGCGAGGTGGCGGCCCTGTTCGCCGAGCCCGCGCCGACGGGGCCGTCAGGCCCCTCGGAATCGTCGGAGCCTCCGGCGGAGACGACGAACGCGCTGGCGTCGATGCTGGCCACGCTGCCGGAGCCGAACCTCGACCTGCGACCGGGGGCATCGGCCGACGACGGGCCTGTGGATGAGGCACCCGCACAAAAGGGAGAAGCGGCTACCGTCGAGTCCGTGACCACCGAAGTCCCGGCGCCGGAGGAGGGCCGATGAGCCGACCGTCCGCCGGGCCGCCGGTGTTAGCGGGCGACGGAGCTCCGTCGATCGCCGCGCGCCTCACCTCGCTCGAACGCGTGATGGGCGTGGTCGACGGCCGCGTCGACGACTCGTACCTGCGCTCGGCCCGTGACGTCACCCGCCAGATCACCGAACGGCTCTCGCTGTCCCCGGCGCACACGGTCGTCGCGCTGGCCGGCGCCACCGGCAGCGGCAAGTCGTCGCTGTTCAACGCGCTCGCCGGGCTCGACCTGTCCGAGGTCGGGGTACGGCGTCCGGTCACCAACGCCCCGCACGCGTGCGTCTGGGGGCCCGACGGCGCCGGTCCGCTGCTCGACTGGCTGAGCATTCCGTACGACAACCGCACGGCCCGCGAGAGTGCTCTCGACGCCGACACCCAGCACGAGATGCGCGGCCTGGTCCTGCTCGACCTACCCGACCACGACTCGACGCAGCTCGCGCACCGGCTCGAGGTCGATCGGCTGGTCGAGCTCGTCGATCTGCTGGTCTGGGTGCTCGACCCGCAGAAGTACGCCGACGAGGCCATCCACTCCCGCTACCTGCGGCGGCTGTCCCGGCACGCGGGTGTCACGGTCGTGGTGCTCAACCAGGTCGACCTGCTCAGCACCGCCGACACCGAGGCCTGCCTGTCCGACGTCCGCCGCCTGCTCGACGCCGACGGGTTGCGCGGTGTTCCGCTGGTTCCGCTCTCCGCGCTGCGCGGCGACGGCATGTCCGAGCTGAAGAACCGCATCACGGCGACGGTGTCGACCCGCCAGGCCGCTCTGCGTCGCCTGGCCGCCGACCTCGACGGGGTCGCCGACGAGCTGGCGCCGCTGGCCGGTCCCGAGGTCCGCGAAGACGTCGACCGCAGCGCGGCGAAGCGTCTGTACACGACGCTGGCCGAGGCCGCAGGCGTCACCGCGGTCGGTGAGGCGGTGGAGCGCGGGTACAGGTACTCGGCGAACCGCAGCCTCGGGTGGCCGCTGATCCACTGGTTCGGCCGGGCCAAGGCCGATCCGCTGGCCCCGCTGCGTGACAACGCGGGCAAGGGTCACCGGCGCAGCGGCGCGCGCCCGGCGGTGCTGCACCCGGTGCAGCGTCCGCAGGTGGAGGAGGCGCTGCGCGACCTCGCGGAGGACGCCACCGCTCCCCTGCCCGAGCCGTGGCCCAAGCTGGTGCACCAGGCCGCGAGATCGGAGCTCGACAGCCTCCCCGATGCGCTCGACCGAGCGGTGGCCGGCGCCGACCTCGGCCTGTCCCGTCGGCCGGGCTGGTGGTGGCTGTATCGCGGAGTGCAGTACCTCGCGGTGCTGGCCCTGCTCGCGGGCGTCGCCTGGACGCTGGGGCTCGGGATCGCGGCCGCTGTGAGCGGGGGCGACTCGCGCTCCGGTTCGCTGGTGGCGCCGGTCGGATTGTTGCTGGCCGGGCTGCTGCTGGGCCCGATCCTGCACGTCGTCGGCCTGGTGCTGGCGAGGCGCGGAGCGAGGGCCGCGAGGGTGCGGGCCGAGCAGGCCGTGCTCGAGGCGGTGACGCCGGTTGCCCGCGAGCGGGTGCTGGCCCCGGTGCGCGCGGAACTCAGCGCGTACGCGCGCGTCCGTGACGCGTTGGTCGACCTGGGCGTGCCGGTTCCTCGAGGTGGGTCGGCCCGTCCGTCTACCGACCTGCCGGTGGGCGAGCTGCCGTTTTCGGACGTGTCGCCGACGGGTCTCGAAGGTGCGGGCGAGGTCGGTCCTCTTAAGCCGAGAGAAGTGGGAGGTCTGGGGCCGTTGCCGTCTGCCACCAACTACCCCGACCCGTTCCAGCCTCGGCCGACGGATCCCGGCCGCTCAGACGCCCCGGGTCAGCCCCGACCCGCGGATTCGGGGGCGCCGCCCCGGCGGCTCGACAGCCCGTTCCAAGCCCGCACCGAGGTGCCGCGATCCGGCGCCTTCGAGGCGCCTGCCACCGAGCCTGTGGTGCGGCCGCACGGGGGCGTCTCACCGCTGGGTGCGGCCGGCGGGCCGGCCGGGCCTCGGCCGGATGCGGCCGGGTCTCGGCCGGATGCGGCCGGGTCTCGGCCGGATGCGGCCGGTGGGTCGGCCGGGTCTCGGCCAGCGGTGGCCGGTGGGCCGGAGCAGGTCGGCTCGGCGGCCTCGACCGACAGCTGGTTCGAGCCGTCGGCCGAGCGGCAGGCGAGCGCGACCCCGCCGCCCGACATCGCGGCCGCGCGGGCACTGCGCCCGTTCGCCCTCGACCGAGCCACCCCGCCCGACCAGCCGTCGCCGGGGGGCGGTGCAGTCGGCACTCCGCCGCCGCTGGGCACCCGGCCGGTGGAGGCAACCCCAGGGCCGTCGGCATCCCAGCCCGACGCCTCGAACTGGTCGCAGTTCGCGGCCGCCTGGCAGCCGTCGCCCCTGCGGGACGGAACGCCCCCGGTCGCCGACGTCGACCTGCGCCCGTCGGCCGGCTCACCGCCCCCACCGCCGGCGACCGCGCCGACCTGGCCAGGCTCGCCAGCGGCCCCGTCAGGCAGCGCCCCGTTACCCCCGAACTGGCCGAGCACCCCCTCGACCCCGGGGAATCCCACGCACCCGCAAACGCTGGGCGCCTCCGCCGCTCCGGGCGCGGCTGGCGGACCCGGCGCTCCCAGTGCTGCTGGCGGCCCCGGCGCAGTTGGTGCCCCCGGTGCCCCGAGCGCTGCTGGCACGCTCGGCGCTTCCGGCGCCCCGGCTTCCGGCACCCAGGCGCCCGGCAACCCAGCGCCCGGCAACCAGGCGCCCGGCAACCCGGCGCCCGGCAACCCAGCGCCCGGTAACCCAGCGCCCGGCAACCCAGCGCCCGGCAACCAGGCGACCTGGTCCGACCTCCGCTCCACCAGGCCGGGCACCCGCCCAGCCCAGCCGGCCGAGACCCGACTTCCGCAAGCGGGCAGCACCGCGCCGGGCGCCGGCCTGACTCGGCCGACCGGGGCCCGTCTTCCGCAGGAGGGCGCTGCCGCCCCGGGCACCGGGCCGGGCCCTACGGCCGCGACCCGGCCCGGGCAGTCGACTCCTGCTGGCTCCGCGTGGCCCACCCCCGCGCCGACCCCGCCGGGCGGCCGGGCCGATTGGCTCGGATCCGCGATTCCGCCGGCTGAGCCTCCGCGGCCGGCGCGGCCCCGAGGCGCGGGCACGCCCGCGACCCCTCCGCCCGTCACCCCGCGGCCCGGACAAGCCCCCGCGCCCGGGCGAGCTCCCGCTCCTGGACAAGCTCCCGGGCTCGGACAGGCTTTCCCGGCCGGGCAGACGCCCCTGCCTAGGGCGACTTCGCCGTCAGGCCCGGCCAGCTCGGAACCATGGTCGGCTCGCGCATCGCGGGGCGCGGGCACGCCCGCGACTCCGCCGCACAGCCAGACCTCGCTGCCCGGCCAGACCTCGCCGTCCGGGCAAGCCTTGCCGTCCGGCCAGACCTCGCCGTCCGGGCAAGCCTCGCCGTCCGGCCAGACCTCGCCGTCCGGGCACCCCTCGCCGTCCGGCCAGACCTCGCCGTCCGGGCAGCCCTCGCCGTCCGGGCAGCCCTCGCCGTCCGGCCAGACCTCGCCGTCCGGGCAAGCCTCGCCGTCAACCCGGCCGTCCGCGCAGAATTCGGCGTCGGGGGGGCCGGACGAGCGGCCGGCTCGGGCATCGCGGGGGCGCCGCCCCGGCGGGAACCTCCCGCCGGCCCCGCCGCCCCGCCCGGCCGTGGAGGCCGACCCCGAAATCGCCTGGGAACGCACCCGCCACGCTGCCCGCCCCTCGCCGTTCGCGTCCACGACCCCACCGCCCCCTCCGGCCGGGACGGCAGCGACCTCTCCGGCCGGGACGAACCCAGCTGGCGGGTCCACCGCGAAAGCCGAGCCGTCGCCGATCAACCCCAGCTCCGCCCCGGGCCGGGACGAGAACAAGGCCCCTGCGAGCACCGACTCAGAACTCGACACCGGCCGCAAAGGCCTGCGTGGGCTCTTCGGCCGCCGCAAGGAGTCCGCCGATGTCGTCGACCGGTGGTGGGCCGGTGAGGACGACGGCGAAGACCCCTTCGGCCGCCCACCGGCCCGCGACAAGACATCCCGCGACGACTCCCCCGGCCGTCTGCCCGCCCGCGACGACACCCCCGGGCGCCGGCCCGCGCGCGACGACAGCCCCGATCGCGAGGACAGCTTCGGTTGGCCGGCCGCGCGCGACGATGCCTTCGGGCGCCCGCCGACGCGCGACGACGCCTCCGATCGGCCGCCGGCCCGCGACGAGGACGACAACGACACCCGTCCCCGCCCCCGCGTCCCAGGTCAGCGCTGACCCCTGTGACGTAGGAGCTAGTTTTCCGCCCACCTCACCGGACACCCCTCCCTCGACAGAACCCAGAGGACCCCCAGGGAGGGATTCGACATGAGCACGCGCTCCACCGCCCTCGACGAAACCGTCCGCGCCGAGGTCGGGCACGTCCTCGAAGGCGTCGCGATCGACCTCATCGCACTCTCGCTCAACCTCAAGCAGGCGCACTGGCACGTCCACGGAGCCACGTTCAAGCAGGTCCACGAGCAGCTCGACGAGGTGCTCGCCGACGTACGGACGTACTCCGACGACGCCGCCGAGCGGGCGATCGCTCTCGAGGTGAGCATCGACGGGCGCCCGGCCGCCGTGGCGAAGTCCGCCGTGGCCGACTTCCGCACCGGGTGGCTCGACGCTCTCGAAGCCGTTGCGCTCGTTGCCGACGAGGTCGGCGCCGTGGCCGGCCGGGCCCGCTCCACGCTGCCGACGCTCGAAGAGAAAGACCCGATCTCCCACGACCTCGTGGTCCAGATCGTCGACGGCCTCGAGAAGCACCTCTGGATGCTCCGAGCCCAGACCCGCTAACCCCCACTCCCCCGATACCGAGACCGCCGCTCACCCGCGGCGGCCTCGGCCACCTCAAGGACCTCCAAAAACCCCGGAATCCCCGGGATTCAACCGATCCAGCACCCCCCGCACCGCCTCCACGAACGCGCCGTTGTCGAGCGACTCGTCCCACGCCGTCTGCACCAGCAGCCCTTGATAGACCGCGATCAACACCCGCACCAACGCGTCCGACCCCACGACCTCGGCCGCCGAACGGCGGGCCGCGTCCACTCCCTCGCGCGCGAGCGCGCGAATCTCCGGAGACCGGACCGACTCCGCCCACACCTGAAGCGCCAGCCCCGGGTCCGGCCCGGCCGGAGTACCCAACTCACGCAGCAACCCCAGGTAGCTCTCGGTCGCGTCCCCGGCTTGCAGAGCCACCGCACGATGCGCGTGCCACTCCCGGACGATCTCCTCGATCATCTCGTCCTTGCTGCTGAAGTACCGGTAGACCAGCCCGGCGCTCACCCCGCACTCGCGCACGATGTCGCTCATCGACGTGCGGTGAAACCCCTGCCGGGCGAAGCACGCGGCCGCCGCGTCCAGGATCTGTTGCCTCCGCGCGGCCAGATGCTCGTCGCTGACCTTAGGCACCGACGACCTCCGCTCGGGCGACCCGGTAGAACGCAGCGGTCGGTTCCGACCGGCCGTACCGGGCGGCCGCGTCCCGGGTCGACAGGTCGTCCAGCAATCGCAGCCCCCTGGCCGACAGGTACGACGGCAACTCGGCCGGGTCGAAGCCGAACGTCCACGGCTCCCCGACCGCCGAGACCGCACCCCGCCATGTCTCGACGTCATCAGGATCCCCGGAGAGCACCGCCCGGTCGACGTACGTGAAGATCACCTCGCTCCCCAGCGGGACCAGAGAAACGACGACCCGCACCGTCGAGTCGACCGCCGCCTCCGTGAGGTAGTTCGTCACGCCCTCCCAGATCACGACCGTCCGCACGTTGGGGTCGAACCCCGCCCGCGTCAGCGCCGCGCCCAGGTCGTCGCGCAGGAAATCGACCGGCACGAACACCACTCGACCCCGCAGCACCCGCTGCTTCACCGCCTGCGTCGCCGGGTGATCCACCTCGAACACGGTCGCGTCGGCCAGCGCAGGCAGCCGATGCGCCCGACTGTCGAACCCCGCCCCGAGCACCAGCACCTGCAACGCCCCACCCCCAGCGCCAACCCCAACCCCGTCCCCGGCCTCTGGCCCAACCCCAACCCCGGCCCCGTCCCCGGCCTCTGGCCCAACCCCGGCCCCGGCCTCTGGCCCGGCCCCGGCCCGGGATCCGGACCCAAACTCACCCACCCAGTCATCGATCAACCGCGTCCGCACCACCGCCGACCCCCGCGGCCCACTCGGCCACCGCGAATCGATGTACCTCTCCAACCGCCGCCCCACCGGCGCCACCTTCGCCGCCAGAGCGGCAACCCGATACCCGCCCCCCAAAAACCGCACCGCGTACGGATCGACGAACAACCGCTCCGACGGCGACCGCGCCGACTCCAGCGCCCGGAACAGAGCGACCTGCACAGCCGTACGACTTCCACCCGAATCCATGCCGCCACCATAAATGAATGAACGTCCATTTTTCTAAACAACCACTACCCTGACCCCGTGGAGCTTCTTCATTCCGGCAAGGTGCGTGACGTCTACCTGGACGGCGAGGACCTGATCCTGGTCGCCTCCGACCGGGTCTCGGTCTACGACGTCGTGCTCCCGACCCCGATCCCCGACAAGGGCGCGGTCCTCACCCAGCTCTCGCTGTGGTGGTTCGAGCAGCTGGCGGACGTGGTCCCGAACCACGTCGTCAACACCGACGTGCCGGCCGAGTGGGCGGGCCGGGCGATCCGGTGCCAGCGGCTACGGATGGCGCCGGTCGAGTGCGTCGCCCGCGGCTACCTCACCGGCGGCGGGCTCGCCGAGTATCGCCAGACCGGCACGGTCTCGGGCATCACCCTGCCCGAGGGCCTCGTCGACGGCGACCAGCTCCCCGAACCGATCTTCACCCCGTCCACCAAGGCCGAGGTCGGCCACGACGAGCCGATCTCGTACGACGAGGTCGAGCGCCTCGTGGGCGAAAAAGCAGCCCACGAGCTCAAGACCCTCACCCTCGAGATCTATCGCCGCGGCGCCGAACTCGCCGCCGAGCGCGGCATCATCGTCGCCGACACGAAGGTCGAGTTCGGCTGGGCTCCGGACGGCACGCTCGTCCTCGCCGACGAGGTCCTGACGTCGGACTCCTCCCGCTTCTGGCCGGCCGACGAGTACGAGCCCGGCCGCCCGCAGCGCTCGTACGACAAACAGTTCGTCCGCGACTGGGCGACCAGCACCGGCTGGAACAAGCAGCCGCCGGCCCCCGAGATCCCCGACGAGGTCGTCAAGGCCACCCAAGCTCGTTATTTCGAGGGTTACGAACGCCTCACCGGCAAAGTCTGGCCGAGCGAGCAACGATAGGCGTCATGCGCGTTGACATCTGGTCGGACATCGACTGCCCCTGGTGCTACGTCGGAAAGCGGCGGTTCGAGAACGCCCTGGCCGGCTTCGAACACCGGGACGACGTCGAAGTCGTCTACCACTCGTTCGAACTCGACCCGAGCGCCCCGACCGACAAGACCACCCCGGTCACCGAACTGCTGAAGGCCAAGTTCGGCATGCCCCAGGCCCAGGTCGAGGCGGCCGAAGCCAAGCTCGAGGGCCTGGCCGCGGCCGAGGGCCTCGGCTACGACCACAACCGGCACGCCGGCAACACGTTCGACTTCCACCGCCTGGCGCACTGGGCCGCCGCGCAGGGCAAGCAGCAGCAGCTGCTCGACCACGCCTACGCGGTGCACTTCGGCGAGGCGAAGTCGGTCCACAGCACCGACGCCCTGGTGGAACTGGCCGCCGACGCCGGCCTCGATCCCGCCGAGGCCCGGAAGATCCTGGAAGACCCGGCAAGCTACGCCGACGAGGTCCGCCAAGACGAACAGCAGGCCCAACAGCTCGGCATCTCCGGCGTCCCGTTCTACGTCCTCGACATGCGGTACGGCGTCTCCGGCGCCCAGCCGACCGAGGTGTTCGCCGAGGCGCTCGCGAAGGCGTACGAACCCGCGTCACGATAGTGAGCACGAAACGGACATGAGTGTCTCTCTTGCCCTAATTCAGCACCAAGGGTCAAGGTTTACTCATGGACGCGCAGCTGGTGGCGACGTTGCACCGGGTCGCGGCCGCGGGTGGCTCGGCCATCGTCGCGGCCGCGGCCACGGAGAGCTGGGCTGCGGTCAAGGCCCGGTTCGTCGAGGTGCTCGGGCACGGCCACCGCGGACGTGAAGAGGTCCAGGCCGAGCTGCTCGAGGAGACCAACCAGGCGATCGGGCACGCCCCGGCCGGGCTGGTCGACCAGATCACCCACGACCAGGAGAGCCGCGCCCAGCAACTCCTGCTGCAGGCGATGCTCGTCGACCCGTCGGTCTCCGAAGACCTGCAGAAACTGATCGAGGAGCTGAATCCTCCTCCGGAGGATCCCCCGGAGGAGGAACCGCCGGCCGAGCAGGTGTCAGTCCTCCGCCCGCGCATCCTCGGCGCCCCCTGGGCTTGAGGTGGGCGTAGGCGACGGACCGGCGGTCGGGCTCGTCGTCGGGCTCACCGACGGGCTCGCGGACGGAGTCTCCGACGAGTCGGGTACGGCGGCGTCCGACCGGTCCGACCCCTCCCCAGGGGACGCCGGTCCAGCCGGCGTCGTCGCCGCACCCCACTCGTCGGGCTCCGCCGTCTCCGCCGCCTCCGCCGTCGATGAAGACGACGAAGACGATGACGACGGAGACGACGGAGACGAGAACGACGGCGACGGCAGGCGCCAGGGCGGCCGAGGCGACGGCGCCACATACGGACGTCGAGCCTCGTCCTCCGACCACCCGAACGCCGACGCCCGAGACGGCGTAGCCGAACCGGCCTGCCCGCCCGGCCCACCCCCCGCAGCCGGCGGCAGACTCCCCGGCCGGGCGGGTGCGATCGTCACCAGATCCGCCCCGGCGTTCGCCACGACGAGCAGCGCCGCCGTGGACCCCGTCGCCAACACACACAACGCGGCCAGCCCACCCCAGGTCGCCCGCCGCCGAGGAGACTGCCGACGAGGAGACCGCCGACGGGAACGAGACCGTCGCATCGCCCGCCCTCCCCGTCGTCGCGTCCCGGCGACCGGCGCCTCGCCCCCGCCGCCGTGCTGACGACTTCATCGTCCGACGACACCCCCGCCGGGAGCGATCCTGACGCCCCCGGCGTTCGCCCAGGCTCCGCTGCCCGATCGGACGACGGCACCGGAAGCGTCAACAATCGTCGATCGCGACAGCTAACGGCCGGTCGCACTGTGGGTTTCCGACAGACATGAGCAGGCATCGGTCTGACATGCTGGCGACGAGGGCCACCGACGCCCTCGCCGTCAGACCCCGGTGTCCCCCGCGCCACCCCTGCGAGCGGCATCGGCAGCGATTCACCGTCGGTGCGGCAATCCCGCGCCGGAGTGCACGAGCGAGGAGATCGGCATGACCGAATCCGTCCCCGAGCGGGGCTTCGTTCAACTGCTCACCCCTGAGGGCGAACGGGTCCACGACACCGACTACGACGTCGAACTCAGCGACGACGAATACCGCGGCTTCTTCCGCGACCTGGTCCTGGTGCGTCGCGTCGACGCCGAGGCCACCGCACTCCAGCGCCAGGGCCAGCTGGGCCTGTGGGCCTCGCTGCTCGGTCAGGAGGCCGCGCAGATCGGCTCCGGACGCGCGCTGCGCCCGCAAGACATGGCCTTCCCCACCTACCGCGAGCACGGCGTCGCCTGGTGCCGGGGCGTCGACCCGCTGCACGCGCTGCGGATGTTCCGGGGCGTCGACCTGGGTGCGGCCGATCCGCACGAGCACAACTTCGCGATGTACGCGATCGTGATCGGCGCCCAGTGCCTGCACGCGACCGGTTACGCGATGGGCGTCCAGAAGGACGGCCGGGTCGGCAACGGCGACGGCGAGGCCGTGATCGCCTACCTCGGCGACGGCGCGACCAGCCAGGGTGACGTCAACGAGGCGTTCGTGTGGGCGGCCGCGTTCGCCGCACCGGTCGTGTTCTTCTGCCAGAACAACCAGTACGCGATCTCGGCGCCGACCGACCGGCAGACCCGGGTGCCGCTCTACCGGCGGGCGGCCGGTTTCGGCTTTCCCGGCGTCCGGGTCGACGGCAACGACGTGCTGGCCACCTACGCGGTCACCCGTCGCGCTCTCGACGACGCCCGCCACGGACAGGGCCCGGCGTTCATCGAGGCGTTCACCTACCGGATGGGCGCGCACACGACGTCCGACGACCCGACCCGCTACCGCATCGCCGCGGAGCTCGAGGAGTGGCGGCTGCGCGACCCGATCGAGCGCCTCCGCTCGTTCCTCGTCCGTCAGCAGCTGGCCGGCCCGGACTTCTTCGACGAGATCGACGCCGAGGCCGACGAGCTCGCCGCCCGGGTGAGAAAGGGCTGCCTCGAGCTGCCCGATCCCGCCCCCGAGACCATCTTCGACCACGTCTACGCCAACCCCACCGCACCGCTCGAGGCCCAGCGCGAAACCTTCCGCGCCTATTCCTCGGAATTCCTAGCTTCTGGCGACGAAACCGAGCGGAGTACCGTCCCCCGCCGGGAAGGGAGCCGTCGATGACGTCGATGACGCTGGCCAAGGCGCTGAACGCCGGTCTGCGCAGCGCGCTGGACACCGATTCGAAGACGCTGATCATGGGGGAGGACGTCGGCCGTCTAGGGGGCGTCTTCCGGGTTACCGACGGTCTACAAAAAGACTTCGGTGAGCACCGAGTAATCGATACACCTCTGGCCGAATCGGGCATCATCGGCACCGCGATCGGGCTGGCGATGCGCGGCTACCGGCCGATCTGCGAGATCCAGTTCGACGGGTTCGTCTACCCGGCGTACGACCAGATCGTCAGCCAGCTCGCCAAGATCCACTACCGCTCGCACGGCCAGGTGAAGCTGCCGGTCGTCATCCGGATCCCGTTCGGCGGCGGTATCGGCGCGGTCGAGCACCACAGCGAGTCGCCCGAGGCGTACTTCGTCCACACCGCCGGGCTCAAGGTCGTGACCTGCTCGAACCCGGCCGACGGGTTCACGATGATCCAGCAGGCGGTCGCGTCCGACGACCCGGTGATCTTCTTCGAGCCCAAGCGCCGGTACTGGGAGAAGGGCGAGGTCTCCGAGGAGGCCCCCGCCGAAGACTGGTACCCGCTGCACTCGGCGAGGGTCGTGCGTCCGGGCTCCGACGCCACGTTGGTCGGTTACGGACCGATGGTCCGCACGATGCTCGAGAGCGCCGAGGCCGCGGCCGAGGACGGGCGCGACCTCGAGGTCATCGACCTGCGGACGCTCTCCCCGCTCGATCTGGAGCCGGTGTACGCGTCGGTGGAGCGCACCGGGCGGCTGATCGTCGTCCACGAGGCGCCGGGGACGCTGGGGATGGGGTCGGAGATCGCGGCCCGGGTGACCGAGCGGTGCTTCTACTCGCTGGAGGCCCCGGTGCTGCGGGTGACCGGATACGACACGCCTTATCCGCCGGCCCGGCTGGAAGACGAGTACCTGCCCGACCTGGACCGGGTGCTGGATGCCGTCGACCGCTCGTTCGGGTTCTGAGATGGCTGAGATCCGCACGTTCGACCTGCCCGACCTGGGCGAAGGGCTCACCGAGGGCGAGATTCTGCGGTGGTTCGTGGCTCCCGGGGAGACGGTCGCGCTCAACCAGCCGATCGTCGAGGTGGAGACCGCGAAGGCCGCGGTCGAGATCCCGTCCCCGTTCGCCGGGGTCGTGACGACCCTCCACGGCGAGGAGGGCGCCACCCTCGAGGTGGGCTCGCCCCTCATCGCGATCGACACCGCCCCCGGCTCGTCCGATGCCACTACGGACGCTACGGCCGCGGGCGAAACTGCCATCACCGGCGACGCCGCCCTGGCCGCGCCCCCGGCCGGAGCCGACGTGGTGGCGGCGTCCGCCGGCGACCAACCCGGCGAGGGCGGGCGGACGCCGGTGCTCGTGGGGTACGGGCCTCGCACCGGGGCGGCTCGGCGGCGACCTCGGCGGGCCACGCCGACCCCGGAGCCGGAACCCGCGGTCGGCGGCGCCGGCCTCGTCGGCGACCAGGCCGAGCCCGCACCCGACACCACGCTCCCGCTGCTCCCGACCATCCCGGACGCGCTGGCCTCGGGCGTCAAACCCGTGCGCCACGGCGGCCTCGAGATGGGCCGGGCCGCGGAACGAGCCGCCCAGGCGGCCGGCCCGACCACTGCGTTCCCGACGAGTACCGGCCCGGAGCCCCACCCCGCGACGGCGACCCGGCCCCGGGCGAAACCGCCGGTCCGCAAGCTCGCCCGCGACCTCGGCGTCGACCTCACCGCGATACCGGCCACCGGCCCCAACGGCACGGTGAGCCGCGACGACGTGACTCGCGCAGCGTCGGCCGGAACGTCCGAAACGGCAGTGGCCGGAGCCGCGCCGGACGCGCGGGAGCAGCGGATACCGGTCCGCGGCGTGCGAAAGCTGACCGCCGAGGCGATGGTGGCGAGCGTCGCGACGGCGCCGCACGTCACCGAGTGGCTCACGGTCGACGTGACCCGGACGCTCCGCGCGGTCCGGCGGCTGCGCGAGAACCCGGCGTTCGCGGACGTCCGGGTGAACCCGATGCTGCTGATCGCGAAGGCGGTCACGCTGGCCGTGGGCCGGCACCCGGAGGTCAACTCGACCTGGGTCGACGGTCCCGACGGCACCGCCGAGATCGTGGTCAAGGACTACGTCAATCTGGGTATCGCGGCCGCGACCCCGCGTGGGCTGCTGGTCCCGAACGTCAAGGACGCCGATCGACTGGGTCTTCCCGAGCTGGCCGCGGCGCTCGATCAGCTGGTAGCGGTGGCCAAGGCCGGCCGCACGCCCCCGGCCGACCTGGCCGGCGGGACGATCACGATCACGAACGTCGGCGTGTTCGGCGTGGACGCCGGGACGCCGATCCTGAACCCGGGCGAGGCGGCGATCCTCTGCGTGGGGCAGATCGCCGAGCGGCCGTGGGTACACCGGGGTGTCGTGAAGCCGCGTTCGGTGTGTCAGCTCGCGCTGTCCTTCGACCATCGGATCGTCGACGGCGAGGGCGGCTCGAAGTTCCTCGCCGACGTCGGGCGGTTCCTCGAGGACCCGGAGGGCGTCGCGCTCGCCTGGTCGTAATTTTCCCTCACCGCGCCCCGCTCTCGTCCGATGACGAGGGCGGGGCGCGGTGCGTTCGGCCGACGGTCAAGTGGGGCGTCTCACCGATAAATCGATGGAATATTCGAGGCTACTGGCGCATTATTGAAGGCGTTAAGCTTCGAACAGCGACGGAAAGAAGGCGATTCCCGTGTCCACGTTGGCCCAGCGGCTCCGTGAGCGGCGTACTGCGCACCGTCGTGCCCGGGCCCTGGAGAGGGTTCTGGCACGGGTGCCGGAAGGCACGATGCGCGACGAGATCCTGGTGATTGCTAGCCGGCAGTTCTGAGCCGCAGCAGCATCCCGAGCCCGGTGCCGAGAGGCGCCGGGCTCTTTCTTTCTCAGCGAATTCACCGGCCGGACGAAACGGGAGTTGCGGTGTTCGTACCCTGTCACCGGTTGACCCGATAGCGTCCGGGTCTCGGACCGTATCCGCACCGGTGGAGGAGTCGTCGCGATGACCGAGGGCACTCGCCCGCCTGAGCCGTCGTCACCTTCGGAGCCCGACTCGAAGGCGCCGGCCGCGCCGACGTCTGGTGCTCCGACGTCCGGGCCGCCGCCCGCGCCCGACGACTCCGAGGCCACGCAGGTCATCAAGACGCCGTCGGGGCCGTCGGACGACACCACCGAGACGGTCCAGATCTCCCAGCCGCCGACTCCGGACCGCCCCACCTCGGGCGTTCCCGGCCCGACGCCCGGCCCGACGCACCCGACGTCCGGGGCGCCCACGCCAGGCGCGCCGACCTCCGGCGCGCCGGCCGCCGCGGGGACGCACCCGGTGTCCGACCCACCCACCTCGGCCCCGCCGACCACCCCCATCCCCACGTCGGCCCCGCCCCAGCCCACGTCGGCCCCGCCCCAGCCGACCTCCGCGCCGCCGCGCCCCACCTCCGCGCCGCCGCAGCCGACCTCGGCACCACCGCGTCCTACCTCGGCCCCGCCGACCGCCGCGTACCCTTCGTCCGGCCCGCCGCACCCCACGTCCGGCCCGCCGCGTCCGACCTCCGCGCCGCCGCAGCCGCCGATTCCGGGCTCGCCGCCCCCGGCGACCCCGGGCACTCACCAGCAGCCCACCAGCGGCGCCGGCCCGGCCTGGGCACCCCCGACCGGCACCCCGTACGGCGGCGGCTACGTCCCACCCGCCCAGGCCTACGGCTCCGCCCCCACCGCACCCCCCGGCCCCGCCGGAACCCCCGGCCCCGCCGCCTCCGGCAGCTTCGCCGCCCCGGGCACCCAACCCCCCGGCACCCAACCCCCCGGCACCCCGCCAGGCCCCGGCACCCCGACCGCCCCGGGCGCTCCCGGAACCCCCGGATGGGCCCCCACCGGCCCTCAGGGCCCCCAGGGGCCCCTCCCGGGCGCCCAGCCAGGCCAGTACCCCCAAACCGCACCCCAGGCCCCCCAGGGCCCCAAGAAGCCCTGGTACACCCGCGGCCCGATCATCGCCGCGCTGATCGGCGCGGTCGTCGTCCTGATCCTCTGCGTCGGCGGCGCCTTCTGGGCCGCGGACTCCGTCGTAGGCAGCGACTACTCCACCGGCAAGTGCATCAAGCGCGAGGCCTCCGGCGACAAGGACCGCGCGGTGCCGGTCGACTGCAACAGCGACGGCGCCTACCAGATCATCGACCGCGTCAACGACACCACGAAGGTCGAAGACGGCTCCTGCCCACCCGACACCACCGACGCCTTCGTCAACTTCAAGGACGAGTACGTCCTCTGCCTCCGCAAGCAGGACTGATCCTCGACCAGGCAAACTAACGGCGTGACAAGCACAAACTTCCGGGTCCGAGCCCCCGAGCTCCAGGGCCGGGGCTGGCTCAACACGGGCGGCCAGAGCCTCTCCCTGCACGACCTCAAAGGCCGAATCGTCCTGCTCGACTTCTGGACGTTCTGCTGCATCAACTGCCTGCACGTCATCGACGAGCTCCGCCCGGTGGAGGAGGAGTTCGGCGACGCGCTCGTCGTGGTCGGCGTCCACTCGCCGAAGTTCGAGCACGAGCGCGACCCCGAGGCACTGAAGGCGGCCGTCGAGCGCTACGACGTCCCGCACGCCGTGCTCGACGACCCCGAGCTGCTCACCTGGCAGCAGTACGCGGCCCGCGCCTGGCCGACGCTCGCGGTCGTCGACCCGGAGGGCTACCTGGTCGCCTCGATGTCCGGCGAGGGGCACTCCGAGGGCCTCCGCCGGATCGTCCGCGAGCTGATCGAGAAGCACACCGCCAAGGGCACGCTGAACACGAGCGGAACGCTCCCCGAGAAGGAAGCCCGCGAAGACACCGAGCTCCGCTTCCCCGGCAAGATCGCGCTCCTGCCGAACGACAACTTCCTGGTCAGCGACAGCGCCCACCACTCGCTCGTCGAACTCGACCAGGATGGCGAGACCGTCCTGCGCCGGATCGGCGACGGCACCAGGGGCGCCCGGGACGGAGAGAATCCCCAGTTCTCCGAGCCCCAGGGCGTCTGCGTCCTGCCGTCCGAAGTGGCGACAACGGTCGGGTACGACGTCCTCGTCGCGGACACGGTCAACCACAAACTGCGCGCGCTGAACCTGGAGACCGGACGAACCACGACCGTCGCCGGAACCGGCGAGGTCTGGCGCGGAGCGCCGGGCGACCCGGTCGACATCCCCGAAGACCCGCGGGAGGCCCGCCTCTCCAGCCCGTGGGACCTCGCCTGGTACGACGGCCGGGTCATCGTCGCGATGGCCGGCACCCACCAGCTCTGGTCGTACGACCCGGTCGCGAACCACCTCGAGGTCTACGCGGGCACCACGGTCGAGTCGCTCCGCGACGGCCCCAAGGCGCAGGCCTGGTTCGCCCAGCCCTCGGGCCTGGCCGCCGACGGCAGCAAGCTCTGGATCGCCGACTCCGAGAGCTCCGCGCTCCGCTGGATCGAGAACGGCGAGGTGCACACCGCCGTCGGCAAGGGCCTGTTCGACTTCGGCGCGATGGACGGCAAGGCCGACGAGGCGCTGTTCCAGCACCCGCTCGGGGTGGCCGTGCTGCCGAACGGATCGATCGCGGTCTGCGACACGTACAACAACGCGATCCGCCGCTACGACCCGGTCACCGACGAGGTGTCCACTCTGGCGATGAACGTGGCCGAGCCGTCCGGCGCGGTCGTCGCCGACGGGACGCTGGTCGTCGTCGAGTCGGCCGCGCACCGGGTGACCCGGCCGGTTCCGCCGGGCGAGTCGCAGCAGATCACCGGTACCCGGCACCGCACGAAGCGGCCGCCGGTCGAGCTCAGCCCCGGCCCGGTCCAGGTGACGATCGTCTTTGAGGCCCCGGCCGGCCAGAAACTCGACGACCGCTACGGCCCGTCGACCCGCCTGGAGATCTCGGCCAATCCGTCGAACGTCCTCCGGGGCGGCGAGGGCGTCACCACCGACCTCGAGCGCCGGATCGTCCTCGCGAAGGAGAGCGACGAGGAGGAGCCCTCGGAAGAGGGCGACGGCGTACTGCAGGTGAGCGCGCACGCGGCCAGCTGCGATGTGGAGGGACCGAACCCGGCCTGCCACCTCAGCCGGCAGGACTGGGGGATCCCGATCCGCATCGTCCCCGGTGCCCCGTCGGAGCTGGTGCTGATGCTCCGCGGCGAGAGCCTCTGACGAACGCGAAAGCCCCCGGCCGCACGGCGGTCGGGGGCTTCCGGAGTTCTCACAGCGGCGGAGGCGGCTGCGTCGGGTCGTCGGTGTAGATGCGCTCGCGCGTCGTCGTACTCGCGCGCTTGCGCGGACCCCAGTAGAAGACGCTGATCAGGATGCCCACCACCCCGATGAACATCAGGATCCAACCGATCACCTGAAGGTCGATGCCCTGCAGGTCGACCGTGACGGCGAAGGCAAGAATTGCGCCCAGGGCGATGAGGAAGAGCCCCGCGCCGATACCCATGTCGACCTCCCGGTCGTGTACGCCAGTTGCCGGGCGCCATACCCGGCAATGGCCTGCCTGACACGCGAATCAAGTGACCGCCGCCGACGCTACTCCACCCAGGGTACGACGGGAACGCGCCGCAACGAGTCGGTGGATGTCAGAACGCGCCTTCCGGCACCTCCATGACGTCCAGAGTGGTGGCCTCGAGGACCGCTCGGCGGGCCGTCAGCTCCGGGAGCACGGTCGACGCGAAGAACCGGGCCGACGCGATCTTGCCGGTGTAGAAGTCCGCGTCCGGGCCGCCCGCGTCGAGCGCCCGCAGGGCGACGTCGGCCTGCCGGAGCAGCAGCCACCCGACGACCAGGTCGGTCGTCGACAGCAGCAGCCGGGTCGTGTTGAGACCGACCTTGTAGATGTTCGCCGGGTCGTCCTGCATCGACATCAGCTGGGTGACGCTCCACCCGACCATGGCCTGGACGTCGTCCAGCGCGGTCTTGAGCAGCGCGCGCTCGTTCTTCAGCCGGCCGTTGCCGCTCTCCGACTCGATGAACGACGCGATCTCGCCGGCCAGTACGCCGAGCGCCTTGCCCGAGTCGCGGACGATCTTCCGGAAGAAGAAGTCCTGGCCCTGGATCGCCGTCGTGCCCTCGTACAGCGTGTCGATCTTGGCGTCCCGGATGTACTGCTCGATCGGGTAGTCCTGCAGGAAGCCGGAGCCGCCGAACGTCTGCAGGGACTCGGCGCCGAGCAGTTCGTACGACCGCTCCGACCCGCCACCCTTGACCATCGGTAGCAGCAGGTCGTTCAGCCGCTCGAACGACTCGGCCGCGTCGAGGTCGCCCGCTGCGCGGGCCAGGATCAGCTGGTCCTGCACCGACGCGGTGTAGTGCACCAGCGCACGCAGACCCTCCGCGTAGGACTTCTGCCGCAGCAGACTCCGGCGGACGTCCGGGTGGTGGATGATCGTGACCCGCGGGGCCGTCTTGTCGGTCTGCCGGGTCAGGTCGGCGCCCTGCACGCGGTTCTTGGCGTAGTCCAGCGCGTTCAGGTACCCGGTGGACAGCGTCGCGATGGCCTTCGTGCCGACCATCATCCGGGCGGCCTCGATGATGTTGAACATCTGCCGGATGCCGTCGTGCACCTCGCCGACCAGGTAGCCGACGGCCGGGTGCTTGTCGCCGAACGTCAGCTCGCAGGTCGCCGAGACCTTGAGGCCCATCTTCTTCTCGACGTTGGTGACGTAGACGCCGTTGCGCTCGCCCAGATTCCCGGCGTCGTCGAACTGGAACTTCGGCACCATGAACAGGCTCAGGCCCTTGGTGCCCGGGCCGCCGGCACCCTCCACACCGACCGGCCGGGCCAGCACGTAGTGGATGATGTTCTCGGTCATGTCCTGGTCGCCGGACGTGATGAAGCGCTTCACGCCCTCGAGGTGCCAGGTGCCGTCGGCCTGCGGGATCGCCTTCGTGCGGCCGGCGCCGACGTCCGAGCCCGCGTCCGGCTCGGTGAGCACCATCGTGGAGCCCCAGTGCTTCTCGACGAAGAGCTTGGCCCACTCCTTCTGCTGCGGCGTCCCCAGCTTGTGGAAGACGCCGGCGAACGCGTAGCCGCTGGCGTACATGTGGATCGCCGGGTTCGCGCCGAGCACCAGCTCGGAGATCGCCCAGACCAGCTGGCGCGGGCTGCGGATGCCGCCGAGCTCGGGCAGCACGTCGAGCTGCCAGGCCTCGGAGTCGACCAGCGCCTGGTACGACTTCTTGAACGACTCGGGGAGCGTCACCGAGTTCGTCGCCGGGTCGAACACCGGCGGGTTCCGGTCGGCGTCGACGAAGGACTCGGCCAGCGGGCCCTCGGCGACCTCGACCATCTGCGCGAGGAAGGCCCGGGCGGTGTCCTCGTCGATCGCGTCGAACACACCCTGGCCCAGACGGTCGCCCGCACCGAAGACCTCGAACAGGTTGAACTCGAGATCGCGCAGGTTGGCTTTGTAGTGGCTCATCGCGGCATGTCCTCCCGTGCCGACTGGCCCGCCGACCTGACGAGCGCCTACCAATGGGTATACCGGTCGGTAACAAATGATAGGTTACCGGCGGGTAATCGGTAGGTACATGACAGTGAGCGGCGACACAGCGGCAGGAAATTCGAGGGGTAGAGGGGTCGCCGTGCCATCGGCACGCCCGGGCGTCACCTGAGTCAGTCGCCGGTGATCGGGTCCCACTCCCAGGTGGGCCGGGCGGCGCTGGAGGCCTCGGGCTTGCGCTCGACCCCGGTGTACTCCAGCAGGATCAGCGCGATGTCGTCGTCGAGAACTCCGTGGACCCAGCCCCGCAACGCGTTGACCAGTGACGTCAGCCCGTCCTCGACCGTGCCGTGCCCGGCGATGCGCCAGGCCCGCTCGCGGATCGGGAAGAACTCGCCGTCCTGCCGAGCCTCGGCCAGGCCGTCGGTGAACAGCAGCAGCCGGTCGCCGGGCTCCAGCCGCTCGACCCGCGGTCGCACCACCGGCAGGAACCCCAGCGGCGGCGCCGGCGACGGCGGCTCCAACGGGATCACCTCGCCCTGACGCAGCAGCAACGGGGCCGGGTGGCCGCAGTTGAGCACGGTCAGCTGACCGCCGCGCTCCTCGATCAGGCACGCGGTGACGAAGTCCTCGTAGCCGACCGACCGCGCGACCGCCCGGTCGAGGTCGGCGACGATCGCCCGTAGGTCGACGCGCTCGTGGGCGACGTGCCGGTACGACCCGAGGACGCTGCTGGCCAGGCGCACCGCCTCCAGGCCCTTGCCCCGGACGTCGCCGATCAGGACCCGGGTTCCATAGGGCGTGCTCAGCGCCTCGTAGAGGTCACCGCCGATGTCGGCCTCGGCGTTGGCCGAGACGTACCGCACGGCGACGTTCATCCCGCCGATCCGAGGCCCGAGCGGACGCAGCACGGCCTGCTGCGCGACGACCGCCAGCTTGCTCAACGTCGCCACGCGCTTGGACGTCCGGTCGCCGAGCATGCTCAGCCAGGCCGCCAGCGCGGTGAAGACCAGGATCGCGGCCAGCCGGAGCACCTGGCGTGGATCGAGCGCGGCGCCGTTCAACGTCCCGAGCGCAGCGCCCAACACGAAACAGAGGGTGCCGACCGCGAACGTCGACCGGTACGACGACAGTGCGGCGGCCAGGAACGGCGGCGCGACGAGCAACCCGACGAACTGCAGGCCGGGCATCGCCACGTCGAAGGCCGCGATCGCCAACGCCAACAGGCACGCGACGACGACGCCGGTGCGTGGTGACACCACCGGGTCCCCGAGGTGCGGGTTCGTTGGCATCGACGGGTCCACCCCTGACAACACAGCGTGACGCGTCTGCGTACGGACCTTCCATAGGATGCCCGTTCGGTTGGCGTCCGACTCACCGGCACGACGAGAAGGGGCCGTGCGCCCATCTGTCTCGCCCATTCGTCTGAGGGCCAACCGTCCCTTTGGGGGTACTTACGCCGTCTTGATGATCATCCAGGTATTCCGTGGCTTTGTGTGTCCCGGTCCCAGTGATCCAGCTCGGCTTCACGAACCAGCCCGCGAACGCCCAATCTGTTCCGGACATCCGATTGGGCGCCGTCGACGATCACGGCCGCCCCGAGATACTTCGCGCCCGCCGCGTCGACGATCTCGGCCAGCGCGGCCAGCTGGGCCCCGGTCTCGACCCAGTCGTCGACGACCAGCACGCGGTCGTCCGGCCCGAGGTGCCGGGCGCGGACGCCGAGCACGACCGGCCGACCGTCGTGCCCGGGGCCGCTGCTGCGGGTGATCAGCTCGTCGGCGAGCTCGGCGCCGCTCAGGTCGCGGTAGGCCTCGACGAACCCGACGCCCAGCGCCCGGGCCACGAGCGGTCCGAGCAGGAAGCCGCTGGTGGCCGGCGCGACCACGACGGTGGGCGGCTCGGACGCGAGCTCGGCCAGCGCCGGGCCGAGCGCGTCCAGCAGCACCGGATCGCGCCACCATCCGGATCGGTCGGTCAGCAGGTGATCGCACCACTCGCCCGGGTCGATCCAGCGGAACCGGGTCAGCAACCGATGACGCAACTCCCCGTCCACGTCCGTCAGTATGACGCCATGGCGCACGCACTCGAGGTCGACCGCGACACCGTGCTCGCGTACCGCATCGGTGCGCACCAGCTCGACCGTTCGGCCGACGGCCTCGCCGTGCTCGACCTCGGCGTCGCCGAGACCCCGGCCGGTTCCGCGCGCCAGTCGTTGGCGATCCGCGGAGCCGGCCTCGGCGACGAGATCACGGTCTGGGGCGCGCGCGGTGCGCCGTTCGTGCACCGCGCGGACGAGGTGCGGGCTCTGGCGGCCGCGCTGCGGCCCAAGGACGAGGCCGACGCCAAGGCGCGGCTGGGGGCCTCGTCCGCCCGGGTTCCCGGAGCCGATCTGGACGCCGTCCGGACGGCCGCCGAGGCGATGCACGACCTCGTCACGACGCCGATGGGCAAGGGCGACCTGAGCACCGCGCTGTCCGCCCGGCTCCCCCGGCTCACGTACTTCTGCCCCGGCTGCCGGGTCGACCACCTCTCCGACCAGCTCTTCCGTATCGCCGGGCTGCTCGGCGGCGTCCGGATCGAGCCGGGGACCACGCCGCTGATCGTCTCGCCGATCGAGGGGTGGTCGATCCCGGAGGCCACCGCGCTGCCGGTGGAGCCCTATCTCCGGCTGCACGGGCCCGCCACGAAGGCCGAGGTCGCGGCCTACTTCGCGGCGAGCAGGGCCGCGGTCGAACAGGACTGGCCGGCCGGCCTCGTCGAGGTTCGGGTGGACGGCAAGCCCGGCTACTGGATCCCGGCCGAGCAGGAAGCCGCCCTGCGCACGCCCGCGAGCCCCGACTTCGTCCGGCTGCTGCCGCCCGGCGACCCGTACCTGCAGACCCGCAACCGCAGCCTGCTGGTGCCCGACCGGGCCGAGCAGAAGGCGCTCTGGCGTCCACTCGGGAACCCGGGTGCGGTGCTGGCCGACGGGGAGATCGTCGGATTCTGGCGTCCGAAGGCGTCGGGCCGGAAGCTGACGATCACCGTCGAAGGATTCCGGCCGATCGTCGAGAAGCTCGACGAGGAGGCCGAGATCATCGCCACCGCCCGAGGCGCCGACGACGTGCGACTAGTTGTCGTCGATTGACGCGCCCAGCCGCCAGTAGCCCATGAACAGGACGTCGTCCTTGTCGACACCGCGATCGGTCACGAGGTGGCGACGCAGCACCTTCACCGCGTCGGACTCCCCGCAGACCCAGGCGTATGGGCGCCCGGCCGGGAACGACGCCGCCCGGAGCGCGTCGAGCAAGCGGGCGCCCGGCGCCGCCCCCTCGCGGAGGACCCAGGTGACCTCGACCCCGGACGGCACTCCCACCTCGTCCAAATAGGCCTTCTCGGCCCGGGAACCGACCTCGAGCAGCACCGAGCCGCGGGCCGAGGACGGCAGGCGCTCCAGCGTGGAGCCGATCGCGGGCAGCGCGGTCTCGTCGCCGACCAGCAGGTGCCAGTCGGTCTCCTCCGGTGGGTAGAACTCGGCGTAGGCGCCGACGATCGCCAGCCGGTTCCCCGGCCGCACGCGCCCGGCCCACGCCGACGCCGGGCCGCTGTCGCCGTGGAGCAGCAGGTCGACGTCGGCCTCGCACCGGTCCGGACGGGCCGCGCGCAGCGTGTACGTGCGCATGATCGGCCGGACGTCGGCCGGCTGCGCGAGCCAGGACTGGTACCACTCGCCACTGTCCGTGCCCGCGGCCAGCACCGGCTCGTCCTGGCCCGGACGCGGGAGCAGCAGCTTGATCCGCTGGTCGGGACCATCGTCGAGAAAGCCGGCCAGCGACGGGCCGGTCACCGTCACCCGGCGCATGTTCGGGCTGACGTCCCGGACCGCGGCCACCTCGACCTCGTACAGACCCATACCGACGTGCGGCCGTTCCTTGCGCCGGGCTCCACTCATCAGGCCTCCCTGGTCGAGTTAGGGTCGCCTTACCTTACCGAGATCGAACCGCGCATTCTGCTCCCACCCGCCCTGATAACCGCCAGAATTCACAGGATGACGGGGAGTGCACTGGTACTCGGCGGGGGCGGAGTCACCGGCATAGCCTGGGAGATCGGGCTGCTGGCCGGGCTACTGGACGCGGGCGTCGACCTGACGACCGCGGACCTGATCGTCGGGACGTCGGCCGGCTCGGTGGTTGGCGCGGTCGTCGCGACCGGCAGCGACATCGAAGACCTCTATCGGAGCCAGCTCGAGCCGCCGACGAACGAGATCGCCGCCCGGATGACCACCGCGATGCTGCTGCGCTGGGGATTCGCCGCGGTGACGAGCCGGAGCCCGGAGCGGTTCCGGGCCCGGGTCGGGGCGCTGGCCCGGCGTACCCGCACGGTGACGCCGGAGGAGCGACGGCGGGTCATCGCGTCCCGGCTGCCGGTGCACGAGTGGCCGAACCGGCGGCTGGTCCTCACCGCGGTCGACGCCGACACCGGCGAGCTCCAGCCGTTCGACCGCACCAGCGGCGTCCCGCTGGTGGACGCCGTGTCGGCCAGTTGCGCGGTGCCGGGCGTGTGGCCGCCGGTGACGATCAACGGGCGGGAGTACATCGACGGCGGCGTGCGGTCGACCGCGAACGTCGACCTGGCCGCCGGGTGCGATCGCATCGTCGTGCTGGCGCCGATCCCCAAGGGCGGCGGCCCGATGCCCGCGGTGTCGGCGCAGGTCGCGCGGCTGGGCGACTCGGCCCGGGTCGCGGTCGTGACGCCGAACCCGACCGCGCGGGCCGCGTTCGGCCGCAACGTGCTCGACCCCAGCCGTCGAGGCCCGAGCGCCCGGGCCGGCCGCGCCCAGGCCGCCGACGCGGCCATGGCCGTCCACTCGATCTGGTCCGCCGCGTGATCTGCCGACTTATCGGGCCAAAAACCGCCCGCCCTCAGAACCCCGATAAGTCGTCAAACCCTGCGTAGCTGCGGCCAGATGCTGCCCCAGGAGCCCTGGCGGTTCCGGCACAGCCAGATCGGCTCCCCGTTCTCTTCATTGTCGATGTCTACGCCGACGTCCACCGAGCCGACGCGCTCCACCGAGCCGAAGAACCTCCGCAGGTACGCCGGATCCTCGAACCCAACCGCCACCACCGTCGACGCCGACTCCGGCGGTACCCCGAAGTCGGCCACGCTCATGTGCCCGGAGAAGACCGGGAGGCCGGAGTACCGGGCGACCGCGCCCGCCTCGCCGTAGTTGTTGGCGAGCACCACCGCGCCGGGCGGTGTGACCTTCTCGATCGACTCCACCACGGCCGGCCAGCCGATCGTCTCGCCCGCGTCGTAGTTGATCGCGACCACGGCGTCCGGGACCGACGACGCCGGCGCCAACGGCAGCATCAGGAAGGCGTCCACACAAGCGCACAGAACCACCGCGGACGCGAAAGCGGCCCGCCGGGCCGCGCCGGTGAGCCACCCGACGACCGGCACCGAGCCGACGCCGGTCAGGGCCAGCAGCAGCGGCACGTCATAGTAACCCTTGCCACCGCCGATGAGCAGCACCGCGAAGACGACGACCCAGGCCCAGGCCAGCGCGCGGAACTGCGCACGCCGGAACAGCCACACCAGGCCGGTCACCCAGACGGCCGTCGCGATCGGGCTGACCAGCACCAACTGCAGAACGACGGCCACCGGCCGGCCGGCGTAGGAGCTGTCTCCGGACGCGATCTCGCCGGCCACGTCGAGCTGGGGGAACCCGTGCGCAGCCTGCCAGACGAGGTTCGGCGACACGAGCACGAGCGCGATCAGCACCCCGATCACCACCCACCGGTCGCGCAGCAGCCGGCGCGGCCCAGCGATCAGCAGGCCGCCGACCAGCCCGATCGCCAACAGCCCGATCAGGTACTTGTTCAGCAGCCCGATACCGGCCACGACCCCGATCAGCAGGGCCAACCGGGTGTCCCCGGTCCGGAGGACGCGAACGAAGAGCCAGAGGACGACCAGCCAGATGACGACGTCGACCGTCGTCGTGCTGAGCAGGTGACCGAACGCGAACACCCCGCCGGACGTCGCCACCAGCACCGCCGCCAGCAACTGCGCGCCCCAGCCACCGCCCACCTCCCGGGCGATCAGCGCGCACAGCACGACGCACGCTCCGGCGATGAGCGCCGACGGGGTCCGCAGGACCGTCAGATTGTCCGGCGCGATCGTGTCCATCGCCCGGGCGATCGCCGGGGTCAGCGGCGGTTGGTCGACGAAGCCCCAGTTCAGGTGCTTGCCGCACAGCAAGAAGTACAGCTCGTCGCGGTGGTAGCCGTACCGGCCGGCGAGCGCGAGGAGGATGGCGGTGGGCACCGCCGCGACGACCCAGATCCAACGATTCAGCGGCGCCAAGGCGACCTGCGTCATACACCTCAGGATGGAGGATCGACGCCACGTCTGACCCACTCAGTTCCAACCTCCGCCGGATACGCTCGGAAACATGGCTGTGGTTCCGCTAGGGCTGCCGGCCGTGCCGACCCAGCGAGCCGGCATGGCCGGCCGACCCGTGGGCGAGGCCGGGCTGGTCGACCGGTTCGGCCGGGTCGCGACCGACCTCCGAGTCTCGCTGACCGACAAGTGCAACCTGCGATGCAGCTACTGCATGCCGCCGGAGGGGCTGCCCTGGCTGCAGTCCGACCGGCTGCTCACCGACGACGAGGTCGTCCGGCTGATCGGCATCGCGGTCGAGCGGCTCGGCGTGACCGAGGTGCGCTTCACCGGCGGCGAGCCCCTGCTGCGGCGCGGCCTGACGCGCATCCTGCGCGAGACGACCGCGCTGCGGCCCCGGCCCGAGACCATGCTGACGACGAACGCGATCGGTCTCACCCGGCTGGCCCCCACGCTGGCCGAGGCCGGGCTCGATCGCGTCAACGTCTCGCTCGACACGCTCGACCGGGAGACGTTCCGCTCGCTGGCCCACCGCGACCGGCTCGCCGACACGCTGGCTGGCTTGGAAGCCGCGACCGAGGCCGGGCTCACGCCGGTCAAGATCAACAGCGTGCTGCTCCGCGGAGTGAATGAGCACGAGGTGGTCGCGCTTGCCGAGTTCGCGCTGGAGCACGGGCACGAGCTGCGTTTCATCGAGCAGATGCCGTTGGACGCCCAGCACTCGTGGGACCGGTCGTCGATGGTGACCGCGGCCGAGATCCTGGGCGCGCTGCAGGAGCGCTTCGCGCTGACCCCGGATCCGGCCCACCGCGGCGCCGCTCCGGCCGAGACCTGGCTGGTCGACGGCGGTCCGGCCCGGATCGGCGTGATCGCGTCGGTGACCCGGCCGTTCTGCGGCGCCTGCGACCGGACCCGGCTGACCGCCGACGGTCAGATCCGCAACTGCCTGTTCGCGTCGGGCGAGACCGACCTGCGCGGTGCGCTGCGGTCGGGCGCCTCGGACGACGAGGTCGCGGACCTGTGGCGGATGGCGATGTGGGGCAAACTGGCCGGCCATGGGATCGACGACCCGACTTTCCTGCAGCCGGACCGGCCGATGTCGGCTATTGGAGGCTGAGTGAACGTCACCGTTCGGTACTTCGCCGGAGCGCGGGCCGCGGCGGGTGTCGAGGAGGAACCGGCGACCGCGGGCACGCTCGCCGAGCTGCGCTCGCAGCTGGCCGACGCGCACGGCGACCGTCTCGAGAAGGTGCTCACCGCCTGCTCGTTCCTGGTCGACGGGGTGGCGGCCCGCGATTTCGAGGCGCCGCTGCCGTCCGGCGGCACCGTCGACGTCCTTCCTCCGTTCGCCGGGGGTTAGGCCCTCAGGCCGTTTTCAGTCTCGTGGTCCTAGGCTCCGCGAGGTGCGCTTCCTTTTCCTCCTCGTTCCGCTGGCTCTGGTGGTCGGAGCGCACGTCTGGGTGTGGTGGCGGCTGTTCGGTGCGCCGTTCCGGTCTCGTCGGGCGCGGATCCTCAGCGCGGCCGGGCTCGTCGCGGTCGTGGCCTGTGTGCCGTTCGGATTGCGTACCGGGTACGGGGGTCCGGCGTTCTTCGAGGTACTGGCCTGGATCGGGTTGCTGTACCTGGCGGTCCTCTTCTACCTGCTGCTCGTCCTCGTCGTCCTGGAACCCGTGCGCCTGGCGGCGCACCTCCTCTGGGCCCGTAAAGAGCCTCATTCGGACGCTTCGCCGCGGCTGGATCGGCGTCTGTTCCTGGCTCGGGCCACGGCGGTGACCGCGGGTGCCGTCGCCTTCGGGACCACCGGGTTCGGGCTCGTCGAGGCCCGGCACGTCGAGGTCAAGCGGGTGCCGATGACGCTGACCAAGCTCGATCCGCGCTTCGACGGCTACCGGATCGCCGTGATCAGCGACGTCCACCTCTCGCACACGCTGCGCCGACCGTTCCTGCACGGCGTGGTCTCCCAAGTCAACGGACTGAACGCGGACGCCGTCGCGATCGTCGGCGACCTCGTCGACGGCACGGTGGAGGACCTCGGAGGCGACGCGGCCGAGCTGGCGAACCTGCGCTCGAAGCACGGCACGTACTTCGTCACCGGCAACCACGAGTACCGGTTCGACCTCTACGACTGGCTCGACTACCTCCCGACGCTCGGCGTGAAGCTGCTGCGTAACGAGCGGGTGGACCTGGGAGGCTTCGACCTGGCCGGCGTCAACGACGTCAGCGCGGAGGACTGGGACTGGAAGTGGCCAGGGCAGGCGGCCGATCTGAACGCGGCTCTCGACGGGCGGGACGTCGACCGGCCGGTGATACTGCTGGCGCATCAACCGGCGCAGTGGCCGGACGCGGTGAAGTTCGGGGTCGATCTGCAGTTGTCGGGTCACACCCATGGTGGGCAGGCGTGGCCGTTCGACTACGTGGTGGCGCGGGATCAGCCGGTGATCGCCGGGCGGGCCCGGTCGGGGGCGAGCCAGCTGTACGTGACCAGCGGGATCGGGAACGCGACGATCCCGGTGCGGGTCGGGGCGCAGCCGGAGATCAGCCTCATCGAGCTCCATAGCGCTGTCTAGGCTTTCTGCTAGAGATTTGTAGAGAGGTGTAGTGGACATCGGGCGGGTCGTCGTGATCGTGGTGGTCGTCGTCGGGGTGATCGGCGGGATCCACGCCTACCTGTGGTGGCGGATGGTGGCGACGCCGTTCCGGTCCCGGCGGGCGCGGTGGATCGGGGCGCTGGTGCTGGTGGCGATCGTCGCGTTCGCGATGTTCGGGCTGCGGGGTGCTCCGTCGGCGCTGCCGTCTCCGCTCGACACGATCGTCAGCTGGGGCGGGCCCCTGTGGATCGCGCTGATGTTCTACCTCTTCCTGATCCTGCTCGTGCTGGAGCCGGTGCGCTGGATCGCCCGAACGCTGATCGCCCGCCGCGCAGCCGCCACCGACGACACGCCGTCGGCCGACCTGAGCACCCCCTTCGCTCGGCGCGCTTTCATCGGGCGCGCGGCCGCGCTCACCGCGGGGGTCACGGCGCTGGGCACGGTCGGCTACGGCATCGGCGAGGCAAGACACGTGCGCGTCAAACGGATCGCGATCACTCTCCCCCGGCTCGACCCGGCGATGAACGGCTACAAGATCGCGCTGCTCACCGACATCCACCTCTCCGCGACCCTCCACCGCCCGTTCCTCGACAAGGTCGTCCGCACGGTCAACACGCTCGACGTCGGCGCGGTGGCCGTCGTCGGTGACCTGGTCGACGGCACCGTCGACGAACTCGGCGACGACGCCAAGGCCCTCACCAACCTGCGCTCCACGCACGGCACGTTCTTCGTCACCGGCAACCACGAGTACTACTCCGGCGCCGAGGAGTGGGTGGAGTTCCTCCCGACGATCGGCGTCGACGTCCTCCGCAACCGTCGCCTGGAGATCGGCGGCACGAACGGCTTCGACCTCGCCGGTGTCGACGACGTCACCGCGGCCGGGTCCGGGGTCCCCGGCCACGGCGCCAACCTGGCCGAAGCCCTGGACGGCCGGGACCGCGACCGCCCGGTCGTCCTGCTCGCCCACCAGCCGGTGCAGTGGCCGGAAGCCGTCGACCGGGGCGTCGACCTCCAGCTCTCCGGCCACACCCACGGCGGCCAGCTGTGGCCGTTCACGCTCGCGGTCCCGCTGCAGCAGCCGGTCGTCGCCGGACATGCGACCGACGGCGACAGCCAGATCTACGTCAGCCGGGGCGTGGGCTATTGGGGTCCGCCGGTGCGCGTCGGCGCGCCGCCGGAGATCAGCCTGATCGAGCTTCGTAGCGCCCTCTAGCCGAATCTAGGAATTTCCGAAGAGTCCCTTAGAGGCGGCTACGCGTCACACGACCCCCTCGCGCACCGGCGCTAGCATTTGGGCTGATATACAACGCTGCATAGTCGACCGGACAAACACCAACGAACACTGAACCGTTGGGCGCCGACCCGCGTGACCCGGGTCAGCGCGTCTGAACTGTCCGCCCGCGGGAAAGGGACTCATTCATGACCCACGCTGTTCCTCGTCCCCGCAAGCCCTCGGCTCGCACCAGCACGTCACGGCATCCGGTCACGCCCGTGCGCGCTGCAGATCGGCGAGCCCTGGTAGATCGTGTCCCGCTGGATCGACAGCCTCCGCTGCCGAAGCGGACGCCGGGCACCGCGCTGGACGACGTCCACCGGAACAGCATCATCCAGATCAACCGCGACGAGCCGGCCCCGGCGTCCGACCGGTGGTTCAAGGCCAACAACGAGGACGACACGCCTACCTCGATCTAACGAGATCTACGGCTTTCGCTAGAAACCCCGATACGGTCCTAGCGCATGGACCCCGTGCGTAACCCGTACGCCCCCGGCGCGGGCCAGCGACCGCCGGAACTCGCCGGACGCGACCGCGAGCTCGACCAGTTCGACGTCGTCCTCGAGCGCGTCTCCCGCCGACGCCCCGAGCGCTCGATGATCTGCACCGGCCTGCGTGGCGTCGGCAAGACCGTGCTGCTGAACGCCCTGCGGTCGCAGGCGATCGGCCGCCAGTGGGGTACCGGCAAGATCGAGGCCCGTCCCGACCAGCCCCTTCGCCGTCCGCTCTCGGGCGCGCTGCACATGGCGGTGCGCGAGCTCTCGTCCCACCACCGGGCGCTGGACCGGATCGACGACTTCCTCGGGACGCTGAAGGCGTTCGCGCTCCGCTCGAACCCGACCGGCGGCAAGCTCCGCGAACGCTGGCAGCCCGGCATCGACGGGCCGGTCGTCAGCGGGCGCGCCGACTCCGGCGACATCGAGATCGACCTGGTCGAGCTGCTGACCGACGCGGCCGAGCTCGCCACCGACGTCGGCACCGGCATCGCGCTGTTCATCGACGAGATGCAGGACCTCGGCGCCGAGGACGTCTCGGCGCTGTGCGCGGCCTGCCACGAGCTGTCGCAGACCGGTGCGCCGCTGATCGTCGTCGGGGCCGGGCTCCCCCACCTGCCCGCGCTGCTCTCGGCCAGCAAGTCGTACTCCGAGCGCCTGTTCCGCTACGTCCGGATCGACCGCCTCGAACGGTCGGCGGCCGACCTCGCTCTGCTCGCCCCGGCCCAGCGCGAGGACGCCACGTTCGACGAGGACGCGCTGGACGCGCTGTACGAGGCCGCCGACGGCTACCCCTATTTCGTCCAGGCCTACGGCAAGGTGACCTGGGACGTCGCCCCGCGCTCGCCGATCACCGCCGCGGACGTGAAGGTGGCCGCGCCCGAGGCGGAAGCCGAGCTGGCGGTGGGGTTCTTCGGATCCCGCTACGAGCGGGCGACGCCGGCCGAGCGCGAGTACATGCGCGCGATGGCGGGCCTGGACAGCGAGTCGGACGCGGTCTCCACGTCCGAGATCGCGATCTCCCTCGGCCGGAAGCCCTCGAGCCTCTCACCGGCGCGGGACAGCCTCATCAAGAAGGGACTGATTTACTCGGCCGAACGGGGGACAGTCGCGTTCACCGTGCCACACTTCGCCCGATACCTCCGCACCCAGCCGGCCTGAGTTTATTGAAAGTAGCGGCGACCGGGCAGAGTGAGCGGTGAAGACCTCACCCGGCTGGGAGTAGCTCGATGACCGACGTAGCGAAGGAAGCCTCCACCCAGAGGCGCCGACCGCTGACGCTGCTGCTCCTGGCCTGCGCGCTCGTCGTGTGCGCGGTCACGCTGACGCTCGAGGTCGAGGAACAGCGGGCCCGTGACCAGCGCAGCCTGATCACCGCCGAGCAAGACCGGCTGCAGCGCATCGAGACCGTGCTGACCGCGTCGGACGCGGTCAGCAAGCGCACGACGACGAAGACCGGCATCCGGCTCTCGACCGTGTTCTCCCCCGACAATCACGCGGCGGTCGTCACCTACACCGATCTGCCGGAGATCGAGCCGAAGCAGGCCTACGAACTCTGGCGCATCCGCAACGACGTGATGAAGTCGATGAAGATCCTGGCTCCGGACGGCCGGGACGGCACCGCGCTGGTGCTCGACCTGAACAAGGGTGACGCGGTGGCGTTCACCGTCGAGCCGGAGGGCGGCAACGGCCAGCCCACCGGCGAGATCGTGGTGGGTCTTCCGATCAGCTAGGGATCTCGTGCAGGCGCTGCGGACGAATCGCGGCCCACTCGAGTGAGTGCCGGATCCCGTCTTCCACGCCGTACTTCGGCTCCCAGCCCAGCAGCTCCCGGGCCAGCCCGTTGCGCGCGAACGCCCCGACGACGTCTCCCGGGCGGGCCGGCGCGTCCTCGTGCGGCAGCGGCTGACCGATGACCGCCTCGAACGCGTTCACCAGTTCGCGCACGGTGGTGCCGGTTCCGCTGCCCAGGCAGACGACCCGGTAGTCGTCGACGATCGCGTCGAACCGGCGCAGCCCCTCGACGTGCGCCCGGGCCAGGTCCCACACGTGGACGTAGTCGCGGATGCCGGTGCCGTCGCGGGTGTCCCAGTCGGTGCCGGTGATGCAGAACGTCACCTTGTCTTCGTAGGCCTGCACGAGCTTGCCCAGCGCGTGCGACGGCCGGGCCACCTGCAGCCCGGTGCGCAGCTGCGGGTCGGCGCCGATCGGGTTGAAGTACCGCAGCGACAGCGTCCGCAGCGGCGACGCCTTGGCCACGTCACGCAGCACGTTCTCGACCATCACCTTGGTGGTGGCGTACGGGCTCTGCGGGTCGATCACCGAGTTCTCGTCGACCGAGAAGTCGTCCTCGGTGCCGTACATCGACGCCGACGAGCTGAAGATCAGCCGCTCGCAGCCGTTACGGCTCAGGTGCTCGACGAGCTGGATCGACTTGGCGACGTTCTCCCGGTAGTACCGCAGCGGGTCGGCCATCGAGTCCGGGACGACGATCAGCGCGGCGCAGTGGATGACCGCGTCGATGTCCGGGTGGTCGGTGAAGATCCGGTCGATGAGCGCGCCGTCGGCGATGTCACCCTCGTAGAACGGGCGCCCCTCGGCGAATTCGCGCTTACCGGTCACCAGGCTGTCGAGGATGACCGGCTGGATCCCGCCGTCCAGGCAGGCCGAGCCGATCGTGCTCCCGATGAACCCGGCGCCGCCGGTGATCAAGACCTTCACACTCGAGTTCCTTCCGCCGTTTCGACGCCCGATGGTACTTGCACCGCGTTACAGGCTCTGGCGGAGTGCGAACGATTCAGGGGCAAGCGACCCATTCGTCCGTGCCGTCGGCGAACACCTGGCGCTTCCAGATCGGAATGCGCGCCTTCACCGCGTCGACCAGCTCCGCGCAGAGCGCGAACGCCTCGGCCCGATGGGCCGTGCTGACCGCGCAGGCCAGCGCGGTGTCGCCGAGCTTCAGCGGGCCGATCCGGTGACTCACCGCCAGCGCCTCGACGCCGTCCCGGGCCGCGAACTCGGCCGCGATCTGCGCGAGCACCTCACCGGCCGACGGATGCCCGGTGTATTCCAATTCGGTCACGGTGCGACCGTGGTCGTGATCGCGGACGACGCCGGCGAACCCCACGACGGCCCCGGCGGCCAGTGTGCCGACCAGGTGCTCGTGCTCGGCCGTCGAGATCGGTTCTTCAGTGACCTGAGCCACCACGACCCGGTTGCTGCTCATGGGAACCCATACAACCACCGGAACCGTCAGGTCGGCATGGGTACGAAGTCGGCCTTGGTACCAGCGAGCGCGTTATCACCCGGACGGACGATGACGAACCCGTCCGCTCCGGCGACTCCGCGCAGCATCGCCGAGCCCGCGTGCGGCAGCGTCACCGCGCCGTCGGGCGTCAGCCGCGCGAGCGCGAGGTGGGTGTCTTTCCCGCGCCCCGGGACGTCGTTGGCCAGCACCACCGACGACAGCGGGGGCAACGGCGACCCGCTCAGCCCGGCCAGCAGCGGGGCGGCCAGCGTCACCACGCCGATCACCGCCGACTGCGGGTTGCCCGGCAGCCCGACCAGCCAGCCCGCGCCCGGCCCGGGAAGCGTCGCGGTCAGCATCGGGAACCCGGGGCGCACGGCGACCGTGTCGACGACGTACTCGCCACCCAGCGCCGACAACGTGGGGTGCAGGTGGTCGACCGGCCCGTGCATCGTCCCGCCGGTGGTGAACACCACGTCGGCGGTGGCGGCCGCCTCGCGCACCGCGGTCTCGTGCGCCTCGAGCGTGTCCGCGGCCCGGGTGACGCCGACGACCTCGGCGCCCAGCCGACGGATCCAGCCCGGCAGCGACGGGCCCAGCGCGTCCCGGACCCGGCCGGCTCCGGGCGGGCCGCTGTCGAGCAGTTCGTCGCCGAACACCACCACCGCGACCCGCGGGCGCCGCCGCACCGACAGCACGTCGTGCCCGCACGCGGCGGCCAGCGCCAGCACGCCCGGCGTCACCCGGACGCCCGGCGGCAGCAGCACCTCACCGGCGGCCGCTTCCTCGCCGGTCTGACGCCACTCCTGCTTGTCGGGCAGCGCGGCGGTGACCCAAGCCCCGTTCTCGACCTCGGAGTTCTCCGAGCGGATCACGTGCTCGGTACCCACCGGCACCATCGCGCCGGTGGCGATCTCCACCGCGGTGCCCGGCGTCACCGTGATCTCGCTGGCGTCGCCGGCCAGGACCTGCCCGACCAGCCGCCACGGCGCCGGCCCGGCGATCGCGTATCCGTCCACGCTGGACGTGTCGAACGCCGGCAACGCGGTGAGCGTCACCAGCGGGGTCGCCAGCACCGCGCCGTCGGCCTCGGCCAGCGGCACCGGGCGGCTCGAGGTCGGCCTGGCCGCGCCGTGCACGGCCGCTCGAGCGTCGTCCCAGCTGATGGGGTGGGTCACGCGTGCCCTCCGGGGTGGTCTCCGCCGCGGAGCTGGTCGACGGCGTGCGGGAGGACCGGCCCGAGTACGGCCAGCCCGTCCTTCGCACCGCCGCGGGAACCCGGCAGATTGACGATCAACGTGCGACCGGCGACGCCCGCCAGGCCGCGGGAGAGCATGGCCGTCGGTATCCGCGGGACGGCGTACGCGCGCAGGGCCTCGGCGATGCCGGGCACCTGGTAGTCGAGCACCTCGGCGGTCACGTCCGGCGTCCGGTCCGTCGGGTTGATACCGGTGCCGCCGCTCGTCAGCACCGCGTCGACGCCGTCGGCGACCGCATCGCGCAGCGCCACACCGACCGGATCGCCGTCCGGGACCACGATCGGGTCGCCGACCTCGAAGCCCAGCTCGCGGAGCCCGTCGACCAGCAGCGGCCCGCTGGTGTCGTCGTAGACGCCGGCCGCGGCCCGGTTGGACGCGACGATCACCCGGGCGGTGCGGGTCACCGGTGCCATGACCCGGTCTTGCCGCCTTCTTTGGACTCGCACCGCACCGCGTCCAGTTCCGCGCCCGGGTCGACCGCCTTCACCATGTCGATCAGCGTCAGCCCGGCCGCGGCGACCGCGGTCAACGCCTCCATCTCGACGCCGGTCCGGTCGGCGGTGCGCGCGGTGACCGTGATGCCGATCTCGGTGTCGCTGACGTCGAACTCGACCGTCACACCGTGCAACGCGATCGGGTGGCACAGCGGAACCAGGTCGGGCGTGCGCTTGGCGCCCATGATGCCGGCCACCCGGGCGACCGCCAGCGCGTCGCCCTTGGGCAACCCGTCACGACGTAGCAGGCCGATGACCTCGGCAGTTGTCCGCAACAGGCCGGTCGCGACAGCGGTCCGGACCGACGCTTCCTTGGTGGAGACGTCGACCATCCGCGCTGCCCCGGCCGAGTCGACGTGACTGAGCTCGGGCATGGCACCAGAGCTTACTGTCCGTTCCCGGGTTGTACCGGCGGCGGTAGGGTCGCACCTGTGACTTCACCGCTACGTGGTCGGCTCTCGGACTCCCAGCCGGTCTCGTTGCTCGCCGAGCTGGTCGATCCGGCCGAGGCCGAGTCCGCGGTGGCGGCCGGCGCCGAGGGTGTCGGTCTGTTGCGCAGCTGGTTCGCCGTGCTGCCCGACGGCTCGCCCCGGTCGGTGGCCGACCAGCAGGCCGGTTACCGGCGGGTGCTGGCCGCGTTCCCGGGGGCGCGGGTCTCGGTCGAGGCGCTCGACCCGGGCGATCGCCAAGGTCCGTTCGGGGTGCGGGGCGTGCGGGCCCTGCAGGCCCGTCCCGATGTTCTCTCCGCCCAGTTGGACGCTCTGGCGCGCGCCATGCGGGAGACCGACGCCGACCAGGTGGACGTCGGCGTGGTGGTCGCCACCGTCACCGAGGCCGACGAGGCCACGTGGTTCCTCGAGGAGGCGCGGTACGCCGGGGTCGCGACCGCCGGTGTGCTCGTCGACCTGCCCGCTGCGGCCGTCCTGGCCGGTCCGATCCTGCGCGCGGCGTCGTTCGCGACCGTGGACACCGACGGGCTGACCCGCTACGCCCTCGGCGCCGACGGCGCGGCCGGCACCGGCCGCTGGGCCGACCCCTGGCAGCCGGCGTCGCTGCGGCTGGCCGAGCTGGTCGGGGCGTCCGGATCGTTGGCCGGTAAGGAGATCAGCGCCCGCGGCGCCGGCGTGGCCGATCCGCTGCTGGCCTGTGTCCTGATCGGCCTGGGCGTGACGTCGCTGATCCTGCCGGTCGACCGCCTGGCGTCGGTGCGCACCGAACTGGCCCGTCACTCGTTCGCCGACTGCCTGCGCTACGCGGAGCTGGCCACCCGGGCCGCCTCCGCCGAGGACGCCCGCCGCCGGGTCCGCTCAGCGGTCGATCACTGATCCATCCGCGTGTGGGTGACGAGCTCGCGTAAGGAACTTCCGGCGCCGATCCGTTGCCAGCGGCGTTGGGTCCAGGCGTGGAGCGTCCAGCCTTCGCGGGTGACCGCGGCCAGCACGCGGCCGTAGCGCTGGGCGACCTCGCGCAGCAGGGTGGAGATGCCGGCCTCGATCTCGACGGCCCGGCCGTGCTGGGCCGGGCTGAGCGGCTCGGTGCGGGCGACGTCGTGCTCGATGCCACCGAGGCGCTGCGGAAGCGCGGACAGGACGCGGCCGACCGCGTCGCCGAGCGTCAGGTCGATCTCCGGCGGCGCGTAGCGGCTCTGGGCACCCCGGTGGGTGACCGCCAGGCCCCAGCGCAGCCGGCCGCGCGAATCGGCGGCGATCGAGATCTCGGCCCGGGCGTCGACGCCCAGCACCGGGCGCAGCAGCGACTCCACCGGCACGTCACCCGGCGGCCGGACGAAGTAGACCAGCCGCCCGCCCGGGCGCCCCGCGGTCAGCCGGGCCAGGTACTCGGCGACGACCTCGCGCGGATCGGTCAGGTCGGTCGCCAGTACACCGTCCCGCGCCAGGGCCCCGATCGACCGGATCCCGTGGCTGCAGAGCCAGTCCACATCGGTGCCGAACGCCTCGGCCCAGGCCACCGCGGTCAGCTCCCGCGGCACCCGCGCGCAGCGCACGCCCTGGTCGTTGACGAAGAACTCGACGTCCGGTGCCTTCCCGATCCGCAGGTTCGTGGTCTGGCCACGCCCCTCCGAGCCGATCAGCGTCACGACCGCCCCGAGATGCACCAGCCGGGTGTCGTCACAGCCGGAGCAGTAGGGATCGGGTGCCCGCCCGACCCCCGCGCAGCGCGGGCAATCCGGCGTCGCCACGTCGTCCAGATAGGTACAGGAACACTCGCGCCAGGCGACGCCGGACACACAGCGCGCGCAGCGCTGGGTCGAGATCGGCGGGCCCAGCCACGGCGGGGTCTTCAGCTCGTCGACGCGGCCGACGACGCGCTCGACAGTGGACCGGACCTGGCCGGTCTGCTGCGCGGCCAGGAGCTCCCGCTCCTCGACGACGGCGAGCGCGGAGAGCTGCCAGCGACCGTCGCGCCAGGTGGCGCTGCCGCCGGCCGCGCCACCGGCGGTGATGGTGACCGCGGTGACGAGGTCCTCGACGGTCCAGGCCGACGTCCCGTCGCCGGCCGGCGGCGGGGGCGTGACCACCCAGTGCCCGGACGCGGTCGTCGTGCTCTTGGCCTGCTCGACCAGATCGGACGGCGTGTGCGCGAGTAAGGACTCGGCCAGCGTCGGCGTGCCCGGGTACCAGGCCTGGCCCTGGCGGGGCTGCGCACCCGGCACCTCGTAGGCCACCGACCAGAAGCCGTCCAGGTAGCGGACCACCAGGTCGAGCCGACCGGCGTCGGCGGCCCGGCGCAGCTCGGCCAGGCGCAGCTCCGGATCGGCCGCGGCCCGGACCCCGGCCGGGTAGCCGACGTACAGGTGCCAGCGGCGACGCCCGGCCCACTCGGCGATCGCGGCCTGCTCAGCGGCCGCCTTCTCGGCCTCGGACGCGGAGGGCGTCCACGTGTCGGGCAGGTAGATCGGGGTCGCCAGGTCGAGCGTGGACAGTGGGCGGTCGAGCATGTCGTAGAGCGTGTCGACGCCGACCCGCGCGGCCAGGTCGCCGACGATCGCCGAGAGGTCGATCATCCAGCGCCCGGGGCGGGCCTCCCACGGCACCGGCTCGAACGCGCCCGGGACCACCTGCACGGAACCGGTCTGCCCGGTGACCGCGTTCACGACCGTGACGACGCCCTGCGCGAGCAACGAACCGCCCTGGCGGCACGGGAAGCACATCACGGTGGTCTCGCCCGAGCCCTGGCAGATCTCACAGTCCGGGTACGGGTCCGAGTCGGACAGAAGCAGGCGGCCGCTCACCAGGAACTCGGTGCCGTTGTGCCGACAGGCGCACGGAGCGATCCTGAACCCGAGACCGTCGCACGCCGGACAGGCGATGAGCGCGGGCTCGACCGGAGCGGTGTCTGCCATGGAACCTCTTCGGGTTGCCTCGACCCTGACTCTCTCTACCGGCAGTAGACAGAGCGTATTTGAACGAGCGCTTCACCGTAGCGTTTGAAAAGGCGATACGGGAGGGGAATCTGTTAAACATTGCCGTACGTTTGGCAACCGTAGCCGCATTATTCTAATAAGTCCCGCTTTGGACATTTCTTTGTTTTAGGCCTTATTAAGGTTCTATCGGCTGTTCCGATGGAAGCGGGCCGGAGCGAGCTCGATTCCTCTGCATCAGACTGTGACACGGTTGTGTCACCCCCATCGGTTGCTCCGCCATCGGGTGCGGTTTATCCGGATATGGCACTATCGGTGTGAACTGACTCAAGGGGGCGCTATGTCTGGTCTGCCGAAAAACCACAAGCTTGGGCGGGTCTACCGGTACGGCGGGCTGTTCATCGGCCTGGTGCTGCTGGCGTTCGGGATCCTCGGTTTCGTCGACGAGTTGGACTTCTTCAGCACCGACGGCCGCGACATCGCCGGCCTCTCGTCCAATGGCGCGCTGTCGCTGATCTCGGTGGTCGTCGGCGTGTGCCTGCTCGGGTGCGCGGTCGTCGGCGGCAACACCGCCTCCTGGGCCAACATGTTCTTCGGCGGGGCGTTCATGCTCAGCGGCCTGGTCAACCTGGCCGTGATGCGGACCGACCTGAACTTCCTGGCCTTCCGGATGAGCAACGTCATCTTCTCGTTCGTCGTCGGCACCGCGCTGATGACGTTCGGCATGTACGGGCGCGTCAGCGGCACGCTGCCGCCGGACAACCCGTACTGGCGGGAGCGGCACGGGCTGCCCGCCGAGGTCCAGGACGGTGAGGACCTGGAGCTGGAGGCGCGGCTCGGGGCGGCCACCGACGGCGACCGGGGCGTCGACCCGCGCAACATGGCCGGCATCGGGCAGCACGCCGACCCGACCGGAACGCCGAAGGCCGTTCTCTCGGGCGGCCCGATCCTGGCCGGCGCCCCGCCGCAGCCCCCCGCTAAGTGAGGCCGCGCTCCCGCAGGAGCTGACCAGGGGCCAACCCGGTGAGCGCCCTGATCTCGCGGGACGCGTGCGGTTGGTCGGCGTACCCGGCGGCGGCCGCGGCCGAGCTGATGCCGGCCTCGGCCGCGCGCAGGAAGTCGTGCAGGCGGGCGACCCGCTGCAGGGTCTTCGGGCTCAGGCCGGTCTCGGCGTGGACCACGCGGCGCAGGTGCCGGGACGAGTAGCCGGCCCGGTCGGCGACCGCGTCCACCGACGGGGCGCCCGGCGCGGTCAGCATCCGCACGATGCCGGCCGTGGCCCGGTCCGGTTCGGCGTTCCCCCAGGTGTGCGCCAGTTCGACGTCGCTACCGGCCCAGATCTGCTCGGCGACGGTCCGGGCGGTGGCAGCCCCCAGCACGTCGTCGAGATCGACCGACTGATCGGTGAGCTCAGCGACGTCGGTATGAAGGGCAGTACGGACCGCGTACGGGTGGAAGCGCAGGCCGCGGATCAGCGTGCCGGCCGGCAGGCGGGGCAGTTCGACGTGCGTGGGCGGGCCGACGAGCAACGCGCGGCCGTCCGCGGTGACCAGGATGTCGGCGCAGTTGTCGGGGAGCACCCGCTGGACGTGCGGGGTGTCGCCGACGCGCTGCTCCCACCGGCAGCGCACGACGTGCTCCAGGCCGGTGGCCGGACGCTCGCGGTAGTGGCCGTTTTGTTCAAGACCGGGGCCGGGCCGCGCGGCAGAGTGGTCGGCATGGAACAGAAGCTGAACGTCATCTCGCTGGGCGTGCGCGATCTGGACGCCACCCGCCGGTTCTACGTCGACGGGCTCGGCTGGAAGCCGCACCTGGACGTGCCCGGGGAGGTCATCTTCCTCCAGGTCGGTCACGGCCTGCTCCTCTCGCTGTGGGACCGCGAGGCGATGGCGGCCGAGGCCGGCGAGGTTCACCGGGGTAGCGACGCGGCGCCGATCACGCTCGGGCACAACGTCGGCTCCGAGGACGAGGTCGCCGCCGTACTGGAACGTGCCACCGCAGCGGGCGGATCAATCCTCGTGCCGGCCGAACGTCGGGCTTGGGGCGGAGTGTCGGGGTATTTCACCGACCCGGACGGCTTCCGCTGGGAGGTCGTCCACAACCCGGGCATCGTCTTCGGCGACGACGGGACGATCACTTTCGCGCCGCTGCCCGGGTAGCGGCCACACTGCAGGGGTGACTCCATCCTCTCCGTACGGGCCCGCCTCGTTCGCCGAGGTCTATCCCGACGTCGTGGCGGCCGGCAGCCTGGCGACCGCGCTGGGGCGGGCCGCCGCTGACGCCGGGCTCGACCTGGGCGAGATCCAGGCCGCCGACCCCATGGTGGTGCTCGAGTGGGCGGAGGTCCGGAGCGTGACGCCGGAGGGCCGGCCGCTCTGGGTCCGCACGACGCCGTTCGAGCGGGTCTTCGGCATCGACGGCCGCTCGCACGACGGCCAGCGGCTGCGTGGCGGCACGTCGGACCTGACCGAGGTGGCCCGCGCGGCCGCGGCCTGGCGCAGCGGCGCGACGTTCGAGGAGATCCGCCGGGCCGCGGCCTTCTTGCTGCCCTAGACCCCGGTGCTCATGTCGACAAATCGACTGAAGTGACCCTGGAAGGCGACCGTGACCGTGTCCGTCGGGCCGTTACGGTGCTTGGCCAGGATGAAGTCGGCCTCGCCGGCCCGCGGGGACTCCTTCTCGTAGTAGTCCTCGCGGTGCAGGAGGAGCACCATGTCGGCGTCCTGCTCGATCGAGCCCGACTCACGCAGGTCGGAGAGCTGGGGGCGCTTGTCGGTGCGCTGCTCGGGGCCGCGGTTGAGCTGCGAGGCCGCGATGACCGGCACCTCGAGCTCCTTGGCCAGCAGCTTGAGCCCCCGGGAGAGCTCGGCGACCTCTTGCTGGCGGGACTCGACCCGCTTGTTGCCGGACATCAGCTGCAGATAGTCGATGACGACGAGCCGCAGGTCGTGGCGCTGCTTGAGGCGCCGCGCCTTGGCCCGGATCTCCATCATCGTCATGTTCGGCGAATCGTCGATGAACAGCGGCGCCTCGCTGACCTCGCCGATGCGGCGGGCCAGCTTCGTCCAGTCGTCTTCCGAGAGCTGGCCGGACCGCAGGTTGTGCAGCGGCACCCGGGCCTCGGCCGAGAGCAGACGCATCGTGATCTCGATCTTCGACATCTCCAGGCTGAAGACGCACGAGGTGAGCTGGTGCCGGATCGACGCCGACCGGGCGACGTCGAGGCCGAACGTGCTCTTACCGAGACCGGGCCGGGCGGCCACGATGATCAGCTGGCCCGGGTGCAGGCCGTTGGTGAGCCGGTCGAGGTCGACGAACCCGGTCGGGACGCCGCTCATGATGCCGCCGGTGGCGCCGATGGCCTCGATCTCGTCCATCGTCGGCTGGAGGAGCTCTTCGAGCACCGTGTAGTCGTCGCTGGTGCGCTTCTCGGTGATCTCGTAGACCGCCTGCTGCGCCATGTCGACGACGTCGTCCACCTCACGGCCGGCGCCGGCCGCCGAGCCGTAGCCGAGCTGGACGATGCGGGTGCCGGCCTCGACCAGGCGACGCAGGATCGCGCGCTCGGCGACGATGCGGGCGTAGTAGGCCGCGTTGGCCGCCGTGGGCACCTGCTGGATCAGCGTGTGGACGTACGGGGCGCCGCCGACCCGGGCGAGCTCGGCCCGATCGGCCAGCGCGGCCACCACCGTGACCGGGTCGGCCGGCTCACCGCGGCCGTAGAGATCGATGATCGTGTCGAACACCAGCGCGTGGGCCGGCTTGTAGAAGTCGTGCGACCGAACGATCTCGACGACGTCCGCGATCGCGTCCTTGGAGAGCAGCATGCCGCCGAGGACGCTCTGCTCGGCCGCGAGATCCTGCGGGGGCGTGCGATCGAAGTCGCCCGATGGCGCGTAGGCCTCGACCTCGTCGCTGACGGCCACTAGCGTCCCTCCCCCGGCCCATCTCGGTGCGTTCGAGTACGTCGTACCGGATGGGTCTGACAGTTCCCGGTGAGCCGGGTGAGACGACGATAGAAAGTCGCGGGGCTAGCGGACAAACCGTCCTGTGCACAGGCCTGTGGACAACCCTGTGGAAGAGTGGGGGTAACTCTGTGTGCGACCTGTGCAGGACGGTGTGAACTTGGCGGTATCCACGTTCGCCGTAGGGGGTTCTACCTGCGAAGACAGAGTCCACCGGGTGTGCACATGAATTACCTGGCGAAAAAGTGGGCTGCGTGGTGACTTACAGTAGGGCTTCACATCGCTGCGTACATGTTCTGTCCACAAGCCCTGTTTACGGGCGCCGGGTATCCGGGGCCAGCAGGATGCGGCGGGCGGTGTCGCGGGTGATCGTGTGGACTTCGGCGAAGCCGGGCTCGCCGGCGTCGGTGATCGGGCGTAAGCGGGCCCAGCGACGCCAGTGCTTCTGCGCCGACCGGCGCGGCACCTTCCGGCCGCGCACGCGCTGCCCGTCGAGCGACTCCTCGAGCGACACGTTGATCCAGAGCAGGATCGCCGGCCGCCGGGACAGCCGGGCGACGAGGCCGAGCAGGCGCCTGGCCCAGCCCCGGGTGGCCGTGTCGTGCAGGATGATCGTCTTCCGCCCCGGTAACGCCAGCAGCAGCCGGACGTAGTGCTCCAGGTAGACCAGCGGCCGCCAGACCCGGTAGGCGCGACGTCCGCCGAGGAACCGCTCCCACCGCGTCCGGATGTCCTCCGGATCGCGCACGCTGAAGATGCCCCGGGGTGACGTCACCCGCAGGCGGTGCAGCAGCGTGCTCTTCCCCGCCCCCGGGACGCCACCGACGACGACGAACCCGCGGTAGGGCAGCTCGATCCGGGGGGCGTCGCTGGGGTCCGGCTCGGGCGGTCCGAGGCGGGCCGGGTCACGACGAGCGGCCGACCGGGTCTGAACGGAGGCGGGCCGAGCATCGGGCGCAGCGATCGGGTCGGTGGTGAGCTGGAATTCCGGGGTGGGGGTCGGAGGGGCGAGGAACAGGGCGGATGAAAGAACGGCGGTCCCGACTCTCATGCCTTCCAGTGTGCACACGCAGGCCAAGAGCAGGCTAAGGCAGCCACGAGAGGTGCGGTTTGAGGAGCGTGTAGCCGACGAACGCGGTCACGTCGATCAGCGTGTGCCCGATCACCAGCGGCCAGAGCCGGTTCGTACGCTGCCAGAAGCGGCCGTAGACCAGGCCCATCAGCAGGTTGCCGAGGAAGCCGCCGAAGCCCTGGTAGAGGTGGTACGAGCCGCGCAGGACGGCCGCGCTGACCAGCGAGGTGTTCTCGGCCCACCCCAGCTGCCGGAGCCGCGTGATGAAGTACCCGACGACCAGGACTTCCTCGGCCCAGGCGTTGCCGAACGCGAGAATGATCAGTACGGGCGCGCGCCACCAGACGTCGTTCAGCGCCGCCGGCACCACGGTCAGGTTGATGCCGATCGCGCGGGTGATCAGATAGAACGCCAGACCGGGCAGCCCGATCAGCGCGGCCAGCCCGGCGCCGCCGGCCAGGTCGCTACCGACCCGCCCGCGCGCCAGCCCGATCGCCCGCGGTCCGATTCCCGACCGCCAGAGCAGGTAGAGCCCGAGCCCGCCCCACACGCCGAGCTGGGCCGCGGAGACGAGTTGGTAGGCGAGGTCGATCAGGTTGGCCGCGGCCCGAGGAACGTTGATAGCGACCGTCTGGTCGGCGAGTGGCTCGGGTCGGAGCAGCGAGTCGAGGAGCGAGAGCAGGCTCCGGACGCCGGAGAGGCCGAGCGTGAGCGCGAAGACGAGGAAGACCTCGGTGGCCAGGGCTCGTCGTTCGGATGGGTCGGTGACGAGGGTGGGCTCGGGGGGCCGAGCGGGCACCAGGAGACTCCGCACGCTCACCGCAGCAGCGTAACCATGCCGTTCTGTGGTGCTGCCGTTGGCGGCTCGGTGACGCAGGAGTCCTGGGGTGACCCGGGCTCGGCGGCGCGAGAGTCTGTCTGGGCGGATGCGGGGGTGAGGCGGTGGCCTACTGCCGGGATCCGAAGGCCGGGAGCGCTGGGCCGC
>NZ_VIRS01000051.1 GCF_006912135.1 Cryptosporangium phraense
AGGTCTTGTATGGAGAATAGTGGCGGCCGACGTCCGGCGGCGGTGGCGGCGTCGGTGCGGGCGATGGCGATGTCGGCGACCACGCTGCCAAGATCGACCGGTGCGGCAGCGACCGTGGCGTCCCGGGCAGTGGTGTAGGCGAGCAAGTCATTAATTAGCCCGCGCATGCGTGCCGCGGCGCGACGCACCCGGGTCAGGCACTCGGTCGCCTCGGTGACTGTCTCGTGCGGCGGGCTGGCCTGGAGGGCATCGGCGGCAGCTTCGCTCCACCCGTCAACGGTCGTCAGTGGATTGAGCAGGTCATGAGCGACAACCCCGGCGAAGCTCGCCAGCTCGTCGCGATGGCGTCGTTCGGCGGTGACGTCATGGAAGAGCACGACCGCTTGGCGGGTGCCGCCCTCGTCAGGCAGCGCTGTCGCGGTGAACCGCAAGACGCGACCGTCGGGCACGCCGACATTGCGGACCAGGATGTCCCCGCCGTGCGTCTGCCTTCCGTCCATCGCCTGCGCGTACGGCAGGTCTGCGTCGGCGATCGGTGTCCCGTCGAGGTGGAACAGCCCGTAGTGATCGCTGCCGGTGACCCGATCTTCCGGGCTGGTGATGCCGCCCAGTAGCGCACTCGCCGCCGGGTTTCGCAACACTACGTGCCCTGACTTGTCCACGACGGCCAAGCCGTCGGCCATGGCGTCGATGACCGTGGTCATCAGCGCTGCGTGGCGCGACGCGGCTTCCTTGCCTGCGGCCAATTCGGCGATCAGCTCGGCACGCTCGTCGCGACCCAGCGCCAGCGCCAGACCCACGACCGCGACGACCGCGACGAACAGCTGCGCGATCAGCGCCCGGATCGGATGGGAGTCGATCGCGGCGAATGGACCGGTGCCGTGCAGCGTGAACAGCACCGCAGCCGTACCGAGCAGCAAGTCGTGGACGATGACGAAGCTGGTCGAGAGCCGTACGCCAGCCCAGACGGTGACGGCGATCAACGCGAAAGCGAGCGGTAGCCCTTTCGTGTAGCCGAAGCCCGCTGCGTACGCGGCCACGGAGCAGGCGATCAACGCGGCATATTCACCTGCCCGTCGCCACGACAGCCTTGCGGTGACCCGCGCCGCCGACCCACCGGTGTCCGTGTCCCGCCTCCCAGGCCGCCGCGACCGTTGGCTTATGAGGTAACCCAGCCGCAGACCGGCGACGCCGATAAGCAGCACGCTGGCGGTGTTGCGAGCCAGCCACACCGCGGTCGTCGACGCCGCGTACGCGTCGGTCAGTAGCCACATTCCGAGGCTGCCAAGCCCGGCGCCGCAGCCAGTGCTGACTACCGCGGCTGCTAGCAGCGCCCATAGGTCACCGAGCCGAGACAGCGGCTCGGTCCCTCCGGCTCCCCACAGCCGGGGGCGCCACCGGGCCAGCAGCGACACGAACACTGCGATCTGAGTCAGATTTGCCACGACGAACACCACTGCCATCGCTGGGCTCGCGCCGGTGGCCAGGTTGACTACGACAGTGACCGCGACTAGCGCCAAGACGTCCATCCATACCCACCGTGTGGACCTGCGCGCGCAAAACCAGGCGGCCGCCACGCCTGCCGCCGGCCAAACCATGCTCAGATTCGTGCCGTCCATCACTGTCACCCGGCCGGCTACCGTCGCGGCGACATAGATCGCCGTGAACATCAGCGTCGTCACGAGCGACCCGAGAAATTTCACCGCGATGTCCTCGGCTGGGCGGGCGCCTGCCGTCCCCGAGGCACGACTAGCTCGCGCAATACCGCCCGCAGCCGATCAGCAGCGAATGGCTTCTGCATCGGGACGCCACCCGCGTCCCGCATCCGAGCCAAATCATGCCCCGACCACAGCACGCTCAAGAACACCGCAGGCAGGTCTGCACGCCGCTTCCGCAACCGCCCTAGCAGGGTTATCCCGTCCATCTCCGGCATCGCGACGTCCAGAACCGCGACATCGGGCATGCCATGAATCTCGACCACCGTCAGTGCGGCCGGACCGCTGTGTGCGGCGAGGACCTCACAACCGACCGTGCTCACACACCGAACCACCAGGTCACATACGTCTTGGTCGTCATCGACCACCAACACCCGCATTGGCTCCACCCCGCCCGATTCGAGACCCCGAGCTCTATCGGCAGCGATGCTGCCGCTCTGAGGTTCAGTGGTGGACAACCCGGCGAGTGCTCCCGGCCGATTATCCGGCACCAGATGCACTCCGACCCGTCTGCTTTGTTCGAGCCGGCGGCGCCCCCGACGCTTGGTCTCCTGCGCCGACGGCTAGCGCTTCGGCCCGGGATGACGAGGCATGCGGCCGATCGGTTCGGCGGTCGGCCGTACGTCGAACCCGCGCCCTCGCGCCCAGCAAGTGGCGCGGCTCCATCGCATAGCGAGCCAGAACACCGGGCAGTCCTCTGAAATGAAGCCTGACAAGATCGACCCTTACGTCACAATCCGACGCCAAGAACTCGAGGAACGCCAAGAGCAGACTCAAAAGCGGATCGGCGAGATCGGCACCCGCATCAACGAACTACGCCGACACCGCCGCGAGATCGCACGGTCTCTCGATGACACCGAATCGCGCCCCGGCAGCTTCGACCGGTCGATACACGACGCCAGCCCGCACGCACAATTGGCGGCTGATCATGCGGCCGCTGAACACCTTGCCGTTTCGCGCCTGCACAACCTGAAGGCCGAGCAGGACGGGCAGGACGCCCTGGCTCATCGTCGCTCAGCGGAGCGTCACCGCGCCGAAGCTGCTCGCTTGATGTCGGCTGGATAGCGACCTCGGAATCCGTGACTGAACCCAGGCGGCCTGACCGCCGCCGCGTTGAGGATCGACCCACCCGGCGGAATGACAGTCGCGAGTCGAACCGGGCGGAGGACCTGGATCGCCTCCAGAAGAAGCTGTCCACCCGACGCCCTCACCGACCGCTGCTCCTACGGCATCACTGTGGACTCGGCCCCTAGTCGCAGAAACGCCGGTGCGACTCCCGAGTCGCCGGATCGATTGAGTCCGACGCGCATCGGGTATTTGCATCTGAATTCGTATTCCTCGCTCACGGTGTGGTCTGGCCGATCAGCGCAGCTCCGAGCACCTCTAGTCCACGAAGTGGGGAGGCCTTATGGCCCAACCGCCGCGACCCCGGCTGACCCCGACGATCTCACCACAGGCGAACTGATCACCCGAGTCACCACCCAGGTCTCCACACTAATCCGAGACGAGCTCGCGCTCGCGCGGGTGAAAGTGACCCAGACGGGCAAGAAGGCTGGCGTCGGCGCGCGGCTGTTGGGCGGCGCCGGCATCGCCGCCTTGTGCGGAGTCGGCGCTATGTTGACCACCGTGACCGCCGCCCTCGCGCTCCCGCGAAGGCATCAAAACTGACGCCCGGACCATCAAGGAGCACGCACCGATGACCACCTCCCCTCCTTCAAAACCCGACCCGTCGAGTAACCCCGACGAACTCCGGGCCGAGATTGCCGAAACCCGCGCCGAACTCGGTGACATCGTCGACGCGCTCGCCGCGAAAGTCGATGTCCGCGGCCGCGCGCAGGCCCATGTGGCCGACACTCGGACCTGGGCCCGGCAGGCCGCCGCGAGGGCCAACGTCAGTGTCCGCGCTAAGACAGGCCCCGCGGTTGAACGGGCTCGCGGCTACGCCGTCTCGGCTAAAAAGACCGCGTCCGATAGCAACCGGCGCACCCGTGCACTGTTCGGGGCGGGGGCCGCCGCTGTACTACTGCTCGTGGTCGTCGGTGTCCGCCGACGACGACGAACCGCCCACACCCGCTGGTACCGGCGCTAATCCTTCAAAAAGCTCACGGTCAGGCGGGTAATGGCGGGCACCTGCCTGACCGCTCTCGGCAGACCACAGGTCCAATTCTCGGAGCGTAGCGCTTCATCAGACGCACGGTGTCGAGCGCCGCACGGTGAGCGGTGTTACTCGACCGGGACCGCTCCCGGGGTGCAGTAACGCCGCCAGCGGCGTCAGCCGCAGATCCGGAGGGTGACACCGCTAGCACCAACAGGTCCAAAGAGCCCTCCAGCTACCCGAACGGCTGCTTCCGCCAGTGGCGCCAGCACTCTTGCCAACGCCCGGCTAAATGCGACGTACTCGGATCCAGCGGTGGCCGTCTAACTATCGCGGCACCTTAAACATGCCGAACCGTGCTAAACGCGGCCGTACCGTGAGGTGAGTCCGGATCCGGGCGCACGTCACCGCCAACCGGGTCGCAACCGAGCGGCACCTATAGCGATCTTGGTCGTCTTGCGCTGCAACCGATGAGCTAATACGCGCCGGAATGTCCGGTGTTTAGTTGCAGCGAGGTGGCGGTCATGCGGACAGATGCAAGGGCGGACGCCGTGGAGGGTGTCGCCTCCCCTCCTCGTCCACCGGCGACCGGCGACCCGCTCATGAGGCGCGTCGGCACGCTCGGCGCCCTCTATCTGACCGCCTACACGGCGCTCTACGCGTATAGCACTCACGGGTCGGCTACCATGCGTCCCCTGTTGGCTGTGCTGTCTGTGGCCGCGCTCGCCATGCCGGCGATTGCGCTGATCGTGGCTGCGATCCGCCACCGGCGTCAGGGTCGCGCCGGGAGGGCCTGGCTCTGGTTCGCCACCTCGACGCTGCTCACCGCCGTAGGGTCCGCGTTGGTGAGCGGGACTCGGGGAATCACGGCATCTCCCGCTTGGGCGCTTCTGTTCGGTGATGCCCTGCTGATCGCGGCGTTCCTTGCGGCGGCCGCCGGATTCTTCGCCGTCCTGGAGGCAGGAACCCGCTCGGTTCGGTTCTGGATGGGTTTCGATCTGCTCCTGACCGTTGCTGGCGTCACTGCTTTGCTTGGCTGTCTGACGCTGACGTCTGGGTTGCCTGCAATGGCCGCTGGGGTCCGCACCACCATGCTCGTGTACGCGATCAGCGGGATCTCCACGGTCATCTTCCTCGTCCCTCTCGCGGTCCGGGCCGGCCGACGACTGCCCCGCGCCCTGATATTCGTCGGCGCCGCCCACCTGGTCGCGGCGATCCTCGATGGCGGCATGCTCCGCTCTGCTCTCACCGGACACCCCTACAACGACGGCAGCTGGCTAAGCGTCGGCTATCAGTTCGGACTCGTACTGCTCACCCTCGGCGCGTTGACGGCTGCACGTCGCGACGATCGGCTGACTCATGTCGATCGCTCGGCCAACCGCGATTGGACCGTGCCGCTGTCCGTCGCGGCGGCCAGCGCGGCCGCCTGCGGACTTGCCTTGAACGGCCTCGACCTATCCTGGCGAGGCCTCCCGCAGGCCATAGCCACTCTTGTACTCGTTGGTCTCCTCGCGCGCCTGCACCTGGTGGTGCGTGACCGCACGCGCCTGGCCGATCGGCTCGCCGCAGCCCTCGCCGAACAACAGCAACTGGCCGTCACCGACGCGTTGACCGGACTTCCCAACCGTCGCCACTTCGAGCACTCCCTGACCACGGAGATTGTCCGCGCACGCCGCAATGGCCGGCCGTTGAGCCTGGTCGTCCTCGACCTTGATCACTTCAAGTCGGTCAACGACACCTACGGCCATCCCGCCGGAGACGCGGTCCTCGTCCAGGTCGCCGCGCTACTCCAACACGTCACGCGTAGCGGCGACGTCATCGCCCGCTACGGCGGCGAGGAGTTCACCTGGCTACTACCTGACACCACCGAGAACGGCGCGGCCACTATGGCCGAGCGGCTGCGCACCACACTCGCGGCTCACCCCGTCGAACTACCGGGCCACGAGTTCGTCCACATCACCGCATCGATCGGCATTGCGGCCGACGTCCTGGACGGTCCTACCCTCGTTGCAACCGCTGACCAAGCCCTCTACCACGCCAAAGCGACTGGCCGGAACCGAGTGATCCGCGCCTCTCGATCACGTCTAACCGAACCGGCGGCCGCCCAGCGCACCAGCATTCCGCAACGGGCCGTACTCGCCGGCGCGCCGGTCCGTCATATCGGCGTAGTCATCACTGCCGCGACATGACTCGACGGACCAAGCAACACCTCTCAACAGTCTCGATGTACAGGCGCCGGTATCGAGCCCAAATCAGCGACCCGCGGACGGTATGGTGGGGTCTTCGGCGCTTCGACCCACCTGGGCCGAAGTCGACGACGTCAAGCAAACGGCGTCGCGGGGCCTCAGATCCCTGCTGGACCCCGACGACCCCGAGTGCCGTTCGGCCCTTGCGGCCGTACGCCTCTGCGACCGATGACGAGACGTGCCGTGCCTGTTCCACCGTCCCACGCCATTTCCTGCGTTCCGCTGATCGGGTTGGGTGCCACACCGGTGGCTGCTGCGCACCCGTTGGTGCGCCGGCCGTGACCGATGACTACGCCAGCAATGACCCTGCTGTGGGCGGACTGAGCACCGCCGCGCATCTGGCTGCCCTGCGCGATACCGGGTTGGCTGCCGCGCCGGACGCGGCCCTCGACCGTTTCGCCGGCCTCGTGCGCAAGATCCTCGGCATCCCACTCGTGTTGGTGTCGCTGATCGACGGCGAGCGCCAGATCTTCCCCGGCGCCGCAGGCCTCTCCTGGGCGCAAGCCGCCGAACGTCAAGAACCCGGAAGTCACTCGTTCGGTCGGCAGGTCACGGTCTCCGGCCGGCCGCTGGTCATCTCCGACGCGCGTCACCGCCCAGGCTCGGCAGTCAACCCGAAAGCACACAACCTCACGGTCGTCGCCTTCGCAGGCATGCCCTTGACCGACGATCGCGGACAGGTGTTGGGTGCGCTGTGCGCGATCGACAATCAGCCGCGGGCGTGGAGTGCCCGGGACCTCGATCTCCTTGCCGACCTCGCCGCATCCTGCTCCTCAGAACTGCAACTGAGGATCACCGCTCGTCGCGCGGAACTCGACAGTCAGCGGAGCGCCGACGCGTCCGCGGCCCGACGGGACGCCCAAGCTCAGGCCGACCGCCTCGCCGGTGATGTCGACACAGCGCTGCGGCACAGCCGAGTCCTGCTCGGAGCCAGCGAAACGCTGCAGGGTGCACGGACCGTCGACGACGTCGTGCACGCAGTCGCCGACCTGGTCCGCGGCGATCTCGCGCCGACCCACGTCGGCATCATGCTCCTGGACACAGTCGGTGGCCAGCTCAATCTGGTGACTGCCATGCCGCTACCGGCAGATCAGGCCGAGCGGTGGACGACCGTGCCCGCCGACAGTGACCAGTCCGCGGCGCGGGCGGTCCGGGAGCGGCGACCGCTGTTCTTCCGGGACCGTGACGACTTCGAAGCGAGCTTCCCCGGCCAGATCGGCGACCTGGATCGAATCGGATGGCAGGCACTAGTGTGCGCGCCGCTGCTTGGCAGCGACGGCCCCCTCGGTACCCTGCGGATTGCCTGGGGGCATCCGCAGCGCCTGGATGTCGGGGAACGGGCGGTCGTCCTGTCGCTGGCCGGCTACGTCACTCAAGCCCTCGAACGAGCCCAGCACCTCCATGATCGCACCACCGTGGCCGAGACCCTGCAACGCGCCATGCTCACCGAACTGCCTGCGGCGCCGCCCTACCAGCTTGCGGCCCGCTACCAGCCTGCCAGCCGGGTCGAGAAGGTCGGCGGTGACTGGTACGACGCGGTCGCGCTGCCCGCAAACCGGATCGCCTTGGTCATCGGAGACGTCACCGGACACGATATCGGCGCCGCCGCTCAGATGGGACAGTTGCGCAGCATGCTGCGTGCCTACCTCGTCGACCGTGAGGCCGACCCCGCCGACGTGTTACAGCGTCTCGATGCTGCCAATCACACTGTTGGTGACCGCACATTGGCCACCGCACTCGTCGCCGTCGTCGAACCCAGGAGCGTCATCGAATCGGACGGTGAACATGGCTGGAAGGGCGACAGGGATCGAACGTCTGGTCTATCGCACGTCGTGCGCTGGTCCACGGCCGGTCACCCGCCTCCGATCCTCCTTAACACCGATGGCAGCACTCGACTGTTGACCGCGACCGGTCTCATACTCGGCGTACGCCCGAAGACGCGGCGCGCCGCCCACAGCCTTCCGCTGCCCACGGAGGGTACGCTGCTGCTCTACACCGACGGCTTGGTCGAGTCACGTACCGCCCCGCTGGATGAGGGCATCGCCCGCCTCCGGCAATTCCTTGCCCTCTACGGGCACCTGCCTTTGGACAATCTGCTCGACGCGCTGCTTACCCGTCATCTTCCGGATACGCACCATGACGACGTAGCCATCCTGGCTCTTCGCACGCCCTGAGCTGCACAGACCCATCGCGCTTACGGCCGCGCTTCCTTCGGCACCCGGTCAGCCCTCCGCTTCTGAGCCACCGCGCGGCGAGGGCGGCACGGGTGGCTTAGACAGCCGCGAACGCATGGCCGGCCGAGACGGTGCGGATCGTTGCGTGCGCGCCACGATCCCTGCGGCGACCTCCCGCAGCTTGCGATTGGCGTTCTGGGACATCCGCGACAGATGATCGAATGCCTCGTCGGCCGAACAGCCGTACTCAGCCATCAGTATGCCTTTGGCCTGCTCGATCAACGCCCGCGAAGCCATCGCCTGGCGCATCCCTTCGGCCAGATCGGCGGTGCTGGAGTACAACTGGGCATTGGCGACCGCCACAGCCGCGTAGCTGGCGAATGCCACCGTGAGTTCCACCGCCTGCGCATCGAAGGCGTCGGGAACCCGGCCATAGAGGTTCAATGCACCGATGACCTGATCCTGGACCGGCAACGGCACCGACAGCCCGCTGCGAACGTCCAGCTCCAGCGCCTTCGGACGGTACTGCGGCCAGCGGGTCTCGGCGGCCATGTCGGCTATCACCAGCACTTCGCCACCGCGTGCGGCATCTAGACACGGTCCGTAACCAGAGGCGTATTGCCGCTCATCCAGGTCGAGTGCGACACCACCGGTCGACGCCGCGGTACTGGGCCGATCGTCTTTGATCAGCGTGACCGAGACATCCTGGGTGCCCGTGATCGCCGCACGCGCCAACGTTGCCACCCGTTCCAGCACTTGCTCGAGGGTGAGATCGGCCAGGACGATCCGGCTCAATTCGGCAAAGCTCGATGTGGCCGCAGACGGCAACGCGACCTCCCCGCCCAGCGGGCGGTTACCAGCTTCCACGTGTGAGTTAGCTTTCCGATGCCGGAAACGCCGACCAGTGACGCGGCCGAGCGGCGTTTCACCACGTCCTCCGCCGCGACCCGACAGAGGCGACGGAACTCGCGCGGAGTCCGCCTGTACGCCACTCCTTGACGCTGCCCGGTAGCGACAGCGTCCGGGGCAGCGCCACATTACCCGCCCGGCGCACCAACCGCTCCAACAGGCCAAGTCGGCGAGCCGTAACTAACCTTCGACGAGCGCATCACCCTCGCGCAGGACGTTCGGCCCCGATCTTTGGACATGCCGACCCGATGCGGCCGATGGTGCCGCTCCCGGCTCAGCACCTGCTGCGTCGACCGCTATCACGCGCGGAGCGAGCCGATCGGACCGTAGTCAGCGGGTGCGGCGCAGAATCTCGGTCGCTACCTCGGGCAACAGCAATCCAACTTCGGCGGCACGTATCCTCAACGCTAGGTACGCCTCCTCAGTGCTACAGCGCTCACGGCCGACGATCATGCCGATGGCCTGCTGAATCTGATCTCGGACGGCGAGCGCCTCCGCCACGCCGGTGGCCAGATCGGCCACGCTCGTCGCGGGACCGCACAATGATGTCGAAGCCGGCGCGGACCCGGACGCTCGGAATGCCGCTCGTACCTCCTCGGCCAGGTCCACCAGCTCCGCCCGGTCGCGGCTGTAAAGGTTCATCGAGGCCACAGCGTCACCGCTACCGGCGAACAAGGGGATCGACAGGCTGGAGTGCAACCCGATCCGGTGAGCAGTCTCCCGGAAGCCGGGCCAACGCATCGTCGTCGCCACATCGCGAACCTCCACCGGCGTTCCAGACTCGAGAGCCGATTTCGAGTGCTTGGACGTTGGTGTGTACTCCGCGGCGTAGTCGTTGTTCGGTGAGGAGTCCGAACCAGCGTTCGACCTGGTTGAGCCAGGAGGAGCTGGTGGGGGTGAAATGCATATGGAATCGGGGGTGGGCGGTCAGCCAGTCCCGGATCGCGGGGGTTTTGTGGGTGGCGTAGTTGTCGCAGATCAAGTGAACGTCCAGGTCTGCGGGGACCTCGGTGTCCAGGCGGTTGAGGAACTTTTTGAACTCCACGGCTCGGTGCCGGCGGCGTAGTGCCCCGATGACGTGTCCGGTGCTGATGTCGAGTGCGGCGAACAGGGTGGTGACTCCGCCGCGGACGTAGTCGTGGCTGCGGCGCTCGGGCATGCCGGGCATCATCGGCAAGACCGGCGCGGATCGATCGAGGGCCTGGATCTGGGACTTCTCGTCCACACAGAGCACCAAGGCCTTCTCCGGCGGGGCCAGATACAGACCGACGATGTCGCGGACCTTGTCCACAAACAACGGATCGGCCGAGAGTTTGAACGTCTCGGTCAGATGCGGTTTGAGTCCGAAGGTCCGCCAGATCCGGGAGATTGTCGACTGTGACAGACCGGTCCGGGCCGCCATCGCCCTGCTCGACCAGTGCGTCGCGTTCGCCGGGGTCGTCTCCAGTGTGCAGACCACGACGTCTTCGACCTGCGCGTCGGTCACGGTTCGGGGTCCACCCGGACGGGGATCGTCGGCGAGTCCGTCGAGCCGGTTGGCCACGAACCGGGCCCGCCACCGCGCAACCATGTGAGGCTCGACCCCGACCTGCGCCGCGACGTCCTTGTTCGTCGCTCCGGTCGCACACGCCAGCACGATCCGGCACCGCAACGCCAACGCCTGTGACGACCTCGGCCGCCGCGCCCACCGCGCCAACGTCTCCCGCTCGTCCTCGCTGAGAATCAACTCCGCTTTCGGTCGTCCTGTCCTGGCCATTACCGGCGAGTACCCGAAGCACCACTTACGAACCGAAACCAAGACTCAGGACACTAGGCATAGAACAGCAACCGGCAGCCGCCGAAACGAGTAGGGCGGCGCGGTCTCGTGATCGCCGAATCGATTGCGTCGACGCCCTGCTTTGAAGGGGGATGCCTGTTCTGATGTAGGAAGGGCTCTGATGGCCTTGATCTTCATTGCTAACGGGGAGTCGGGCGTTCGAGGGGGCTCGGACATCACGGCCAACGGCGCACGCATCATCGTGGGCCTCATTGGACCTATGCCATGACTCCCCCAACCTGGGTGGAGTCAGTCCGGACCAGCCCGTAGCTGATCCGGGCCCACCCCACGCCTACTTTCCAGCGGCTCCGCTCGCTTATGCTGACGAGAGTGCGTGTCCCCCTTGGGAGCCAGCGAACGGATCTACCGCCAGATGGACGGCTAACGAAACGTAGCGAACCCATTCGCTCACATAGATAGGGCTTGCCATACAAGCGGGTGTAGGCCCAACTCGCCGAACTGACGGGTAAAATCGGCCTCGCGAATCCCCATCCCTTGACTCAAAGCTTTCGATTGCTAGCAAACACTTCGTCTGCGATATATTTATCCCTCTGGGACATTCCACCCTCTCGGGCGCCGACCTCTAGATCGACTGCGCGGAGAAGGTGGCCCCACAGATACTGCATTTGCGCCTGAGATCTATCCTCCGACAGTCCAAGAACGTGAGCGATGTCTTTTCGAACACCCGTCGAATCCTGTTCAGAAAAGCCTCCCGCTCCTGTTGGGTAGAGTCTCGCCTTTCTTTCGGAGTAAGCTGCACTTTAAGCGGAGCTTTAGGCCGGGCTGATTCCGGGCCGGTACTTTGCTTTTTCGGGACGGCGCCCACAATCCGCGGTTTGTGCTCAGGTTCAGCTATTCTTGACTGAGCAAGGTATTCGACATTTGATAAACAGATTGGCGATCCTAGATACGCGACAATCGACTCGGGGAGTGCGGGCGGTGTACCGCCCTCTCCTCGGCCAACCTGGTCGATGAAGTCTTTTTCAATCTTTTTCTGACCCAGCGTCTCCGCGAGTGAGCGAAAACTCCCTTGGCGGCCCGTTGCGCCAGCGGCAGGAATACTTTGGTTGGTGGCGCTAGCAGACCCAAGCTCAATCATTTGGCCCGCTGGCCGCTCGACGTCGGCCGCTATAGATCGAACTCCGAGCACGATCTCGAAGAGAGTGTAGCGAAGCTCATCAAGACGCTCTGTTCCGCAGATGCTGCGACTAAATTGCCCTTACTGATACTTCCGACCATGATTTCCCGTCGTGCTAGGAGGCGGCCCGCGTAGCGCCTCCGCGGGCAAGTGGCGTCGCATCTACCTCATATCGATTTTGGAGGACAGGGCTGTCACTCCCGTGTGGCCGCGAGCTAATGCCGCATTAGAAGTGATGGCACGCTGTACGGCCCTAAAGCAGACGACCCTTGTTGAGTCGATCGGAGCGAGTTTAGCCACGTATCCTCGTATCAGCGACGGACTTCGAAGTGGCCAGCCCGATCAGACGGAGAGCCTGCCGCGCTGAGGGGTGTTTGCGCCTCCGAGCTAACGATCGGCCAGTGCAAGGCGGCCGATCCGTGCCGGCACCGCAGGGCCGAGTTCATCCCGCGCTGCGCCTTTCATCCGATCCACTTCGCCGGATCAGCCGCCGCGGCGGATCGCCGACTGACGTTGGCTGGCCACCGGTCCGCGTTGACCGACATTGCTGGTCCTGGTGCCCGGCTGCGCCGATGGGGCGCCGCGCTGGCCTTTGGCCAGGAGGGCGGCCCGGTCAGCAACTTCCCCAGCCCGCCTCGACCCCGTGTGTCTCGACCTCTACAGTCATCGCCTGTTCCTGTGGGGGCTCAGCCGATTGTGCCACCTCCAGGCCCTGACAAACGGCTTGAATTTCCAGTCGCGCGACCGGACGGCGAACTGCGACTTTACATCCGGAAAATCATCTGATACGGCCGTAGCGGAATCCGGGATCGGGCTATTGCCAACCGTCCGGCGGCTCTCTACCGTCACTTGCGGCCGTTACCTCGCCGCGATTGCTCTGTAACAAAGGTATGTAACTCGCCGGAGGGGACGTGTGACCTCTGCACTGTTGGTCCCTATTCACCTTGATGCACTGCCGCTCAGCAGTGAATGCCCGACCATCGGTGCCGCGATCGACTATTCCCGGCTGCCCTACGTCGATGGCGCCGGTGACCAGAACGTCGCGTCCGCCTATCTGAGCGAGTCGATCGTCGACCCCCCGTTCCACGACGAGCCCGGCCTACTCAAGACCGGCGTTCACCTGCACTGGGCGTTACCCGACGCGCTCACGCAGGGAGTCCACACTCCGGACGGGACGGAGTTCCCGGCCGTGCCGACCCGTTGGCTGGTGACCCGCAGTCGGCTCGCGGCGGACGGAACGACCACACCCGAGCAGCGCTGGGTGGTGGAGAGCGACTATCTCGCACCCCTCGGCGTCACCGGATCCAGCGGCGTCGCCTTTCCTTTCACCGGCCTTATCGACGATTCGGCCGGCCCGCCGTTCCGCTACGTCGGCCGATCCATGACGCTGGCACAATGGCTCGATCCGGGCAAAGATGGTGGTCGGCCGCGGGATTATCTCGACCGCCTCACGTCGGCCGGATACGGCCATCCGTCCTTCGCCGCCATTTACCCGAACTGTCACAGCGTCTTCGGCTTTCATGATGCGGTCCAGGTCGATCCGAGCGGCGGATTGTTGTATGACGTCATCGGCTGGTACGGACGGTCGGCGGACGATTTTCTCGGCACCTGGCTGCGCGCAGGCGCCGGCGATCCGCTCGACCGGCTCGCGGCCGATCTGGGCTGGGCGCCCCGGACGATCGTCACCCGCTCGGAACTCCGGATCACCGGTGCCGACCCCGACGCGCTCTGGAGGGAGCTGCACGACCGTGGCTGGCTGACAGTCGTAGATGACCAGCGATCGCTGGTGATGACCGCGGCGTACCGGGCGCAGCGTCCGCTGAGCGACGCCTTTCAGGCGGTGGCCGAGCAGGCCGGTGCGGTGCTCGACCAGGCGGCCACGGTGACGCTCGGCTCGCCGGAGAAAATGATGTGTTTTGGCCGGCTGCGGTTCGCGCCCCAGCCCGCCGCGGACGACACCCGGCTGACCCTGGCCGTCGGCAACACCGGGCTGGAGGCGGTGGCCGGGTATCTCGCGGCCGAGATCGCCCCGGACCGCGCACCTGAGGTCGAGCGGCTGCTGGGCGCGGTCCTGGAGCTGACCGGGGCCGGCACGCCGTCGCCGGACGTCAACGCGCAACTGGCCGAGGCCCGGCACGAACGGACGTTCCGCCCGGTCGACGGCGGCACCCGCTGGACGATCAGCTCCCAGCAGAAGCCCGGCACCGCCCCGGACGCGGAGGCCTCCGACGATTTGCCCGACCTGCCGCCGGACGTCTCGGCGGCGCTGGGCGAGTTGAACCGCGTCCAGCAGGCCGGCGAGCGCACGCGACAACAGCTGGCCGCGGCGCGCCGCGAGTTGTTCGCCGACTGGTACCGGTACCTGTTGTGCGCCTACCCGCCCTACGACGAGTTGCGCGACTACCCGGACGTCGACACGGTGAAGGCTTTTGTCGAGCGCGGGCTGACGCCGGTGAACGAAGCGGTCGTCGCGGCGGGGCGGCTCGACGAGCGCCGCAACGCGCTCGCCGCGCGGATCGAACGCGGTCTCCCCGACGGCGGGGCCTACAGTCTGCGCGAGGTCGGCGCACCCCGTTACTACGAGCCGACCGAGCCGGTGGTGCTGCTCGTCGGCGATCTCGTCCGCCCGTCGCCGCGCTACGGACAGGACCACACGTTCCGTCCGGACGCCGTCCTGGACACGCGCATCATCGACGTGGACCTGTCCGACCCGGTCGCGATGTGGACGGCGGCCGAGCCGGTCTGGGCCGAGCTGGCGCAGGCCGCTGACGCCGGGCGGGAGCAACTCGGGTTCAAGGTCTGGCGTCGCGCGCCTTGGCACCCGGTCCTGTTGGAGTGGGAGGTGAGCTACTCCCCCCGGGTGGATGATCGCGGCGTTCCCGGCACGTACGACCGCGACTTCCTCACCGGCTCCTACCTGCTCGACGCGGGCGCCGGAGATCTGGCGCTGCGGGCAGGCCGGGGCGCGGTCGAGCCCGGCACCGAGTTCTACAGCGGGAGCAGCATCCTCACCCCGTCGGCGGTCGACCGGCTCCGATCGCTGCTCGTCCGCTATCTGGTGGGACTGGCCCTCGGCCGGGACAACAAGGCGTTCTTCGCGGCGGTGCCGGTCGCCGTTGCCGATCGGACGACCGAGTACCTGACCCAGAACGCCGGCCTGGTGATCGACTGGTACGCCACCGCACCCGCCGGTGACCCGGTCCGTACGGTCGTCGAGGCCTACCGGCGCCTGGGCGACTCGTTTCCCGCGCTGGCCCAGGCGCTGAGCGGTTTCAATGCAGCCCTGCTGTCCCGGAAACAGACCACACAGATGCCGATCGCCGACCCGTTCGGATTCGCGGACGACCAAGGTTTCATCGCGGCGGTCCGCGAGGCGGTCGGGCGCGGCAACGACACCGCGCCGATGCCGCTGGCCGACTTCAACCCGATCCGGGCGGGCGCGCTGGAGGTCAGCCGGCTCCGGCTGATCGACAGCTTCGGGCAGATCCGCGACCTGGCCTGGGACCGGCTGGTCATCGCGGACTCCCTGCGCGAGCCGGGCAACAGCCGGTGGGTCGGTCTACCACCCCGGATCGTGCAGCCGGCCCGGGTCAACCTGCGCTGGCTCGCCGCCGACGCGGCGCACACCGAGGCCGGGGCGCACGCGGCCACTACCCCGATCTGCGGCTGGATCCTCCCGAACCACCTCGACGACAGCCTGGCGGTTTACGACCGAGACGGCGTCGCGCTGGGGGAGATCGACCAGTTCGCGGGGTGGAAACCGTCGCCGGGTGCCCTCGCCCCGGTCACGCTCGCGCAACTCCACGACCCAGCGTTCACCGGGATAAACGCTCACCTGCGCCGGCTCGTCGCCCGCCTGACCCGCGCGCCGGGCGTCCCGGATTCCGGTGAGTCCGTGTTCCTGGCGTCTTTTCTGGAGACGATCGAGGCGACCCTCGACGCGATCGAGCCGGACGGCGCCGATGCCCAGCACGAGCTCGCATTTCTCTTCGGGCGGCCGATGGCCGTCGTCCGTGCGCTGGTCGACGTCGAACTGAAGGAGTCGCCCGCGGTCAATCAGAGCTGGCCGGCGTTCGGCCTGGATCTGCGCCGCGCCACCCGCGACACCCGCGGTTTTCCCCAGGTCCGGTTTCCGATCCGGATCGGCGCACCGGAGCAGTTCGACGACGGCGTCGTCGGCTACTGGAAGGAGAGCGACGGCGGCCTCGCCGGGACGTTCTACGCGGCCGAACCGTCGGACCATCCGCGGATCGTGTCGCTGGACCGCGCCGAGGCCTGCGTCCAGCAGGCTGTGTCCGACCCGCCGCAGGAGCTCACGATGCTGCTCGACGCGCGGGGCAGCGTGCACGCGACCAGCGGCGTGCTGCCGACGAAGGTGATCACGGTCCCGGCGGAGCAGTTCACCGACGCGCTGGCCGCGATGGAGGTGAGCTTCTTGACCGCACCACTGCTCACCGCGCGGGACCAACTGCGCGTCGCGCTGCCGACCGAGCCCGGCTATCGCTGGTCGTGGCTCGCTCCCGCCCCCGGACCGACCTGGATCGAGACGCACGCGGACGCCACGCTGAGCCGGTCCGTGTTCGAGGCGCACTTCCCGGCGGCCGACGCCCTCTGGGCGCACCTCCTCGACCCGGAGATCCGCTGGCTGGTACCGGTCGGGTTGAGCGCCACCGTGCTGTCGGCGCCTGAGCGCCGTAGCGCCGTGCTGCTCGGCGACTTCGCCGGGTTGGAGGCCTGGACCGACCGGGCGCTGGGCCTCAACGCGGCCACCGGCGCGGCGCCGGCGGCCCTCGTCACCGTTGCCGATCTCGGTGCGCTGCCCACCGCGGAGGCGGTCTGGACCGCGCTCGTCGATCCGGCCACCGGCTGGCTGACCCCACTGGACGGTCAGCCGGACCGGGCCGCGATCGTGCCGGTCGATCAGCGGCCCGGCGCGGAGACGGCCGATCAGCTCACCGGGCCGGTCCTGAGTGGAGCACTTGCCGGGCTGGAGGGCCGTCTTGGCCTGCTCTTCGATGACTGTCAGACCGGGATCGCGCCGATGCGCGCCGACGCCCACTCCACCGGACCACAGGAAGTACGGGAGGGCTGGCTGATGCTGCGGCCGGTGCGCCGATCGTCGGACGAATCGAGGACATGATGACCGCTCTGGACCGCGGACTGGCGCTCCACCTCGAACTCACCCGGGCCGAGAACGGGCTGCTGACCGACAGCTCCGGAAACGGCAACGACGCGTCCCTGGAAGGAAAGGCCGCCCCGGCGGCCGATCCCACCCTCGGTGGCTGTGTCCTGGTCGGCGGCGACAACGTGGTCGCGGTGCCGTCGCTCGGGCCGGCCGACGCGTTCACCGTCCAGATCTGGTTCAACGCGACCGCCGTCACCGGGCAGCTGACGCTCTATGGCGGCGGGTCGGACGCGCAGACGCCGCGTCTGATCGTGGACGGCGGGCGGCTCCAGGTGACCCTCCCCGACGCGGATCGGGCGCAATCGGCCTTCGACGTCGTGTTCGCCGCCGGCCGCTGGTACCACCTGACGGTCACCTACAGCCAGCGCGACCGGCAGCTGGCCCTGTCCGTCGACGGCGCCCCGCCGCAGGTCCGCACCCTGAACACGACGTCCGAGGTCGAGCTGGGGGCCTGCCGGATCGGCAACTCGACCGGTCAGCCGGCCGCCCTGTTCCGTCTCGGAAGCCTGCGGATCTACCGCCGGGTGCTGAGCGCCGGGGAAGCCCGGCAGAACATCCAGATCGACCTGGCGCGGCTCGTCCTGCACTTGCCGCTGGCCGAGCTGAAGGACGGTCTCAGCCCGGACGCCGCCGGATCAGCTCTGACCGCCCGCGCGACCGGCGCCCCGGACATCGTCCTCGACGAGTTGTTCGGCCAGTCGACGCGATTCGACGGCAGCGCCGAGTCGATGACCGTGCCGGACGACCCGTCCCTGCGGCTCACGACGTACACCGTCTCGGTCTGGTTGAAGCCGGACGGCCGGCCGGTGAACGCCTGGTCCGGAATAGTCGGCAAGCCGGGCCGGGATTACCACATCTGGCTGAACCGGGACGGCTACATCCACCACCGCTTCAGCGTCGCCGGCAACACCAATAGCGGCGCGCCGGACACCCCCGACGGCAGCATCACCTGGGACGCGTGGAACCACGTCGCGATCACCAACGACGGCCGGACCGCGACGACGTACGTCAACGGCGTCCTCGCGGCGACCGGACCCACCGGTGGCACCCCGGTCGCAAACCCCACCGCGCTGCTGCTGGCCACCGATCTCGACGGGCAGAACCAGCAGCGCTTCAGGGGCAGCCTGGCCAACGTCCGGGTCTACCGCGGTGCGTTGCCTGCCGACGTAGTAGCCGCCGAGATGGCCCAGGACCAGGCCGCGGTCGCGGCGGTGCGGGCAGGCCACCCGCTCGAGTTCGAGCTCCTCGACGCCGACGACGAACCGGTCCTTCCCATCGACGACGACCCGACCGGCCGGCAGCTGTTCCTCGAGGTAACCAACAGCGCCGACACGACGGTGTCGCTCGCCGCGATCGCCGCTCCTTCCGCGAACGACCATCACCTCGCGCTCCGGTTCCGGGCCGGCACGCTGGCCGCGGCCTGCCTGGACACCGGCAAACCGGAGAAGCTAGTGCGGATCGCCGCGGACTCCTGGCGGATCAGCGCGCCCGTCGTCGACGACCAGAGCGTCGTCTTCTACCTCGCCAGCAGCAAGGCCCGCACCCTGGAGCCCGGCCGCACGTGGCACCTGACCGTGGAACACGCGATCGCCGACGCCGCCGCGGGCACCCGGGCCGTGCGGGTCAAGCTGCACTACCGCGGCCTGACGTATCTCGGCCAGACCACTCCGCTGGTCGGCAGCCGCACCAGCATGCTGACGATCGTCAACCAGCGGGGGCGCCCCAACATCCCGCTGCACGCCGGCTTCACCGGCGGGGACACGATCCTGAACGACAACGGCCGGTCGGAGTCGATGCTGACCCTGCACGTGGCCAACCTCGACGTCGACGGGCCGATCCCGCTCACGCCGGCGAACGTCAGCTCGGCCCCGAGCCGACTGCGGATCACGTTCGACCACGAGCCCACGACCCGGGATTCGCTCGAACGTCCGTGGGCGCTGGGCACCGCGAGTGATCTCAAGGACGTCGACGTCCCGGCGAACGCCGCAGTCCGGGCCGACTGGCGGGTCGCGCGCACCTCGGTGGAGGGCGAATCGACCGAGCTGGTCCTGACCCCGATCAGCAAGACCAGCCTGGACCTGCGCGAGCTGGTCGCGATTCCGCTGGCCCGGATCCGGTCGTCGCTCCCGTCTGGGCCGGCGAACCTCTACCTGCGCTACGAGAACATCCCCGGCTACCAGGACGGCCAGTTCATCTGCACGGTCGTGAAGGGCCCGCTGGTGACAACCGGCGCACGCGTCGGCGTCGGAATCAGTGATCCGGGCGCGGCGCTCCACGTCCGAGAGACGACCGGCACGGCGGCGGACGCCAACGCCGGCTCGCTGCTTATCGACCACGACGACGGCGGCGGAGCCAGCAGCATCGTCTTCCGCAGCGCGGTGAACCGGGGGAGCGACTACGGGTACATCCAGTACCAGGACACCGCGGCCGTGGCCGGCACCGGGGAGAGCGCTCGCCTGATCATCGGCACCAGCAACGACCCGGACGACCACGTGGTGCTGCAACCGGCCGGGAACGTCGGCGTAGGCACCTCGGCCCCGAAGGGGAAGCTGCACGTCGCCGGGGACTACTACGGACGCGGCCATGTCTGGCTGCACGCCTACGAGGGCGACGGGGCCATCGGCACCGCGTACGTGCAGGCCCGCGACATGTCGGGGAGCACGTCCCTGGGCCTGCGGCTGCGCACCCAGAACGCGGGGGCGGTGACCGACTCGGTGCACCTGGCGCCGTCGGGCTCGGTGAGCGTCGGCAACACCGACCCGCGGTCGCAACTGACCGTCCACCGCACGACGAACCTCAGCACGGACGGCGCGCCGGTCGGCCTGATGACCCTGCTGTTCCACGGCCGGATCGACACCGGCCAGAGCAAGACCCACACGCTGTTCACGCTGGCTGACCACGCGAGCGCGCAGGTGGTGGTCACGGTGCTGATGCACGACCTGAACTCGAATACGAACCGGCTGCTTTTCAAGGCCGAGTACGTGGTGTACCGGGAGTGGACCAACGCGCCGAAGATCGACCAGCTCGCGCAGGTCTACCGCAAGGCCTACGGACAGACCGTGTACGCCGCGGATCTGATCGCCGGTGGCAACGACGTCCAGGTCCGGGTCTCGCAGTCCGGGTTCGCCACCAACACCGTCTACAAGGTCCTCGGGCAGTACCTGCTCGGACCATCCTGATTTGGCGTCGGGAGCGCAGAGATGGCTTGGAGCCTGGAAATTCGTCACATCGCGATCGCTGGCACCGGCGACTCGACCGTGATCGTGGCGCGGGACGACGGTGTCGGGGCCGGTCACGTGGCCCAGACGCGAACCTGCCTGATCGACGGCGGCAAGGGCCCGGCCAAGGGCCAGATCGACGGCGTGCTGAGGGGCCTCCCTCGGGGCGGTGGCGGCGGCAACATCACTCAGCTCGACGTCATGGTGCTGACCCACTACGACGCCGACCACATGACCGGCCTCCGGGACCTGCTGTCGAAGACCGCCAACGCTCCGTTTTACGGCACAACGCTGATCTACGACCAGGGCGAGCCGTCCGCGCTGGGATTCGACGAGAACACCTATCTCGGCTGGGTGAACGCGATCCGGGGCCGGCCCGGCTGCACCCGCGTCACGCGCAACGTCGCCGCCGACCAGGCGCGGGTGAACAAGGGTCGCTACGGCCTGCCCCTGCAGCCGTCGAACATCCAGGTCCGAACCGTCCCGGCGATGTGGCCGTTGGTGGGGGTCGCGGGGATCCCGAACAACCCGCTGCTCGGTGCGTTACCGGCCCCGCTGGCCGTCCCGGCCGGCCCGCTCGTGGCCGCGAACCAGTGGTGGCACGCGTACTGGCTGGTAGGGCGCGAGATCCTATGGACGGACGCGGCCGGCGACCCGATCGCCCCCGCCGGTGCCCTCGCCGCCGCCGCGCTGGCGCCGACCATTACCTGCGTCGCCGCGAACCGGTACGTGCGCAACGACGCGGTCGGCGGCCCGGCCCGGGCGACCTACCTGCCGGCCACGCTGCTGGCGCAGGGCGATCAGGTCAAGAACGAGAAGAGCCTGGCCTTCGAAGTCCGGTTCGGGAACTTCCGCTACTACATCGGCGGCGACATCGAGTCGCCGCAGGAAAACACGATCCCGGTCTACCTCAACCCGAATGACTCGGTGGCCGGGCGCGTGCACGTCACCAAGACCAGCCACCACGGCGCGGAGACGGCGACCTCCCGCGCGTTCGTCGACCGGATGCGTCCGCTGGTCGCGGTCAGCTCCTGCGGTGCGCGCAATCAGTTCCGGCATCCGCGTCCTGAGACCGTCTGGTCGCTGGACGGCGTGGCCGTGGCCGCACTGCCCCCAGCGACGCCGCCCAAGCCCGGCCGGGGGACGACTGCGGCGCAGAAGCTGGCCTGGACCCTCGCTCCGCCGCCGGCACTTCCGGCCGCTCGGGCCCGCCGGTCGGTCGCGCACTACCTGACCGGGTTCCAGGACCCGGCGACGTCCACCTCCATGGCTACCGGCACCATCGGTGGCCTCAACTCCGGCGATCCGTTGAACATTCTGCTGCCACACGACGTCACGATCCGAGTCACCGCCGACCAATCGGTCAGCAACCCCCTGGGGAGCCTGGGCGTCGGGCTGGTCGAGACGATCCGGGGTACGGCCACCCCGCTGGGACTCGGGGCCCCGGCCCCGGCCCTGCTCGACGGCGCCGTGCTAGCCCTGGACACGGCCCCCGACCGGGCCGCCGCGGCGGACGCGGTCGTCAGATTCCTGCTGACCCAGCTGGGATACGCGGGCGCGATTGCGGTCACCGTCGCAGCGGTGACCGCGGGCGGCCCGCTGGGCACGCTCGTCCAGCTGGTGCGTCAGGCGGCCACCAACGCCGGCGTGCCCCACGCGCCGGCCTCGGTCGTGGCCGCGGCGGGCAAGTATGTCGTCGAGGCGCACGGCATGGCCCTCGTGACCGACCGGGCGTTGGCGGCAGACCGGGCGGTGGTGGACGCCGCCGCGGTACTTCCGTTCGGGGTGCAACCGCTGGTGAACCAAGCGGTCCACGCCACCGGACTGTTCTCGGTCACGTACCACGAAATGCTCCCCGCGCCGGGTGGGCCCCGAACCAACATCTACCGCTGACGGGGGACACCCGATGGACCTCGACAGCCGTTCACTCGCCGACGTCGCGACCCAGCTCAAAGCCCAGCTGAACGGCAGCGGCGACCTCCCGCTCACGGCCGGCGTGCTCGGCACCGGCGGCCCGCTCAACCAGTTCCTCCCGACCGTCCCCGGCGGGCAGATCGTGCTGCGGCAACCGCGGTTCGACGTCGCTGCGACGAGCTGGCCCCAGACGCTGACCGTGACCGGCCCGGTCACCGCCGTCTGGCCGGTCAGCGCGCTCGCCCCGGACGCGCTCACCGTGCAGACGAGCACCGTGACGATCACCCGGGACCACGTCGGTGCCGCCGCGACCGTGGCGTTCTCGGTCGACGGCACGGTGCAGGTGGACACGCTCCGGCTGAGCGTCACCGGCGTACTGGGCGCGGACGCATTACTGCGCTGCTCACTCGGCACCGGGACCCACGCCCTCCCCGGTCTGCCCGAGCTGGTCAATCTGGTGAGCAACGGGGCGCTCCCGATCACGCTCCCGTCCGGGCTGCCGTTCCTCCAGAGCCTGAAGCTGCGCGAGCTGGACCTGCTAGTCGGATTCGGCACTGCCACGCAGACGTCGCTGCTCGTCGGACTGGACGCGAGCCTGGACTGGCCGATCGTCGACCCGGATTTTGTGTTGAAGTCCATCAGAGCGACGCTGACGGCGGCGCACCGGGCGGCTACCAGCACCCTCTCCGTCGGCGCCGAGCTCGATGCTTCAGTCGTCATCGGCCGCCAGTTCGACCTGTCGCTGCAACTCGGTGGCCCGGTCTGGACACTGGACCTCAAGCCGGCCAGCGGCGTCCTGCCGAGCCTCGCCGACCTCGCCGGGCTGATTGGTGGGGCATCGCTGCAGAGCTCCGTGCAATCAGGGACGACCGCGGTCGGCCTGGGCGAGATCGGGATCGACGATGTCCGGATCAGCTTCGACCCGTTCGGCGGGACGCTCCAGCGGATCCTGATTGCCGGCCACGTCGTGCTGGCCGATGTCCGCGTCGACCTGGTCACCGCGCTGCCCGACTTCGCGCTCGCCGGTGGCCTGGCGTTCGGCGAGACCATTCACCTCAAGGCGCTGTTCGAGCACTTCTTCGGCACCGCGTCCGGGTTCCCCGACGTCGTGGTGACCGAGTTCGCGTTCCACGGACAACCGTCGACCGGCAGCTACGGGCTCGAGATCGTCGCGGACGACGATGACCTGGCGATCGGCCCGATCGGCCTGCGCAGCGTCAGCATCGTGGTCGAGAAGAGCTCGGCCGGGGTGACCGGAGCCGTCGCCGCCGACGTCGTGATCGGCGGCGTGGATCTGGTGATCGAGGCCTCGCACCCGGAGGAGGACGGACCCTGGGTATTCGCCGGCGCGACCAGCTCCGAGCAGACGATCGCGATCAAGGACATGCACGCGGCGCTGTCCGCGCAGTTCGGTGCCTTCGCGCTGCCGACGGTCATCGAGGACCTGGTGATCACCGCCGTACGCGTCGGCTTCGACACCGCGGGCAACGTCTCCGTCGAACTCGGCACGCGGTTCCCGCTCAACGCGACGACCTCCGTCGACCTGACCGTCTCGGTCGACGTCGTGCTGCGGGACAACAGCCCGTCCGACGTTGTGCTGAGCGCGAAGATGATGGTCGGTGATCTGCACTTCGAGATCGACTTCGCCCGGACGCAGACCGGCCTGAGCCTGCTCGCCGCCTATGCGGCCAAGCCGGGCGCCACGGCGCGGAAGGTCAGCGATCTGCTCGCGCCGGTGCTCAACGCCAAGCCCGGGTTGGCCGCGCTCGTCCCCGACAGCCTCCGGATCGAGCTCAAGGACGTCCTGCTCTACGTCCAACGGCCAGCCGGCACCGGTCCGACGCGGTTCCTGTTCGGCCTCGATCTGGGGGCGTCGATCGACCTCGCCCAGTTGCCGCTGGTCGGGAAGGAGTTGCCGGCCGCGCAGAGCGCCTCGGTGGAGGACTTGCAGATCCTCGTCGCCTCACAGGCGTTCGGGGTCACGGACGTGGGCACCGTGAACAGCTTGATGCCCGCCGGTGTGACCCGCCTGCCCGCTGCCGACCTGCCGCAGGGCGTGACGTTCGGCGCGAAACTGGTGCTCGGTGGCGTCCCGGCCCCGCTCACCCTGCCCGCGACGCCGAGCGGGACGCCCGCGCCCACCGGCCAGACCGTCGGGGGCCAGCCGGTCGTCCAGGCCGACTCGACCAAGTGGATCACGCTGCAGAAGACCTTCGGGCCGCTGCAACTCAACCGGGTCGGCTTCCAATACGCCCAGCAGAAGATCTGGTTCCTGCTGGACGCCGGGATCTCGCTGGGCGGGCTCACCTTCTCGCTCGACGGCCTGGCCGTCGGTTCGTCGATCGTCGGGTTCTCCCCGGAGTTCGACCTGCGCGGCCTGGGCCTGGCCTTCACGAGCGGGCCGTTGGCGCTCAGCGGCGCGCTGCTGCGGGAACGCCTCGTCGGCGATGACGGTCAGCCCTACGACGAGTACGAGGGTGCGGCGCAGCTCACGGTGCGTGAGCTGACGATCCGCGCGATCGGCTCATACGCGTACGCCGGCGGCTACCCTTCGCTGTTCGTCTACGCGGTGCTCGACTACCCGCTCGGGGGCCCGTCGTTCTTCTTCGTGACCGGGCTCGCGGCCGGGTTCGGGTACAACCGGCGGCTCCGGATTCCGGCGATCGACGGGGTAGCCCAGTTTCCCCTCGTCAGCGAGGCGGTCAACCCGCCGACCGGGCCGCCGGCGCCCCCGCTGGACGAGTTGAAGAAGCTCCGGTCCACGATCGTGCCCGCCGCCGGTGAGGATTTTCTCGCCGTCGGGATCCGGTTCACCTCGTTCCGCCAGATCGACTCGTTCGCCCTGCTCACGGTCCTGTTCGGGGCGCGTTTCGAGGTCGACGTACTCGGCCTGTCGACGATGAAGCTACCGACCGCGCCCGGCGCCACCCCGCTGGCCGAGGTGCAGATGGCGGTCAAGGCGAGCGTCATCCCCGACGAAGGCTTCCTGGGCGTCCAGGCGCAGCTCACCTCGGCGTCCTATCTGTTCTCCCGGGACTGCCATCTGACCGGCGGGTTCGCGTTCTTCAGCTGGTTCAGCGGGCCGCACGGCGGCGACTTCGTGGTGACGGTCGGTGGCTACCGGTCCGGGTACAACCCGCCCGCCCACTATCCGCGCGTTCCGCGGGTCGGATTCAACTGGCAGGTCACCTCGCAGCTCATGGTGAAGGGCGAGGTCTACTTCGCGCTGCTGCCCACCGCCCTGATGGCGGGCGGACAGCTGCAGGCCACCTGGAACAGCGGCAACCTCAGCGCCTGGTTCACGGCCGGATTCGACGTCCTCGTCGCCTGGCAGCCCTACCACTACGAGGCGAACTTCCACATCGGAATCGGAGTCCGGTACACCTATCACTTCTTCGGAACCCACACCCTCTCGGTCGACGTCGGCGCGAATCTCTCGATCTGGGGGCCGGACTTCTCCGGCCGCGCCAAGGTGAAGCTCTCGATCGTCAGCTTCGAGATCAGCTTCGGCGCCGGGGTCTCCGCGACCCCGGGGCCGCTCGGGTGGGCCCAGTTTCAGAAGGCTTTCCTGCCCGACGACACCGACCGGGCCCCGATCTGCAGTCTGACCGTCCGCACCGGCCTGACCCGCTCCGGTGACGGGACCATCGACTGGGTCCTCGATCCCAAGTCGTTCACGCTGGTGTCGGACTCGGCGGTGCCGGCCAAGCACTACGATGTCGCCGCCGGTGCGGTCGGTGCGGCCACGCTCAACACGGCGTTCGGGGTGGCGCCGATGGACCTCGCGGCCGGGAAGGTCGATTCGGCCCACGTCGTACGCATCACCCGTGACAACGTCGACGTGACCCGGCTGTTCACCTTCTCGCCGATCCGCAAGAAGGTCCCGGCGGCGATGTGGGGTCAGTCGGTCCGGGCCCGCACGGACGGCGACGCGTTGATCGCCGACACGCTGGCTGGTTTCGCGATCGCTCCGCTGGCCCCGGTGATACCGGCGGCCGAGACACCCGAAATCCTCCTCGTGGCCGACGCGCAGTACGGCCTGAGCCAGGTCACCGGCGCGTTCGGCTGGACGGCCGGGCGCACGTTCGCGGCCGCGAACAGGCAGGGCGACGCCGCCGTGGCCGCCGCGCTCGGTTCCACGGCCGCCCGCGCCGCGCTCCTGGCCGAGCTCGGATTAGGGACCGACGGCCTCACGTCCGGGCCGGGCACTGCCACCGCATTTCCACTCCCTCCGCAGGTGGGCGACCTCCTCGGACACCTGGAGGCCACCGGATGAGGGAACTCCGCTTTCTCTCCGCCCACCGCCCAGACCCCGAGCTGGCCGACGGCGTGTATACCGTGACCGTCTCGCAGAGCCTCGTCCTGTCCGGGCAGCGGGTTTCGCTGCGGCCGGTGACCAAGCGCTTCGCGATCGCTGGGGAGCACCGGACGCTTACGCCGGCCGACGTCGTCGCGGTCTATCCACCGGAGGGCAGCCTCGGTGACCACGCCACGACGCTTCCGCACATCGTGCTGCGCCGCAGCACGCTTCCCTGGGAGCGGGCCGGCGGACAGGACGACTCCGGCCTGCCTTGGCTGGCCGTACTACTTCTCGACGAGGAGGACACGGCCGAGTCGACGGTAAAGTCGCTGACCGAGCTCAAAGGGCTGGCCGAGTTCGCTCACCTCACCCCGGTGCCGGGACAGTCCGACGAGGACCGTTACACCGTGCTGGGCGTCGCTCCCGACCGGCTGACCGAACTGCTCCCGACGGCCGCGGAGCTGGCCCTGCTGGCCCACGTCCGCCAGCAGGGGGAAACCGGGAGACCCGCCGACGAGGACCTCGCGGTGGTGGTCGGCAACCGGCTTCCCCGCGGCGGTCGGGCCAGTACCGCGCACCTCGTTTCGGTCTTCGGCCGCTACCGGGGCGGTGCGTTCGACACCACGGTGACGACGGGCGGGCTGGTCCACGTCGTTTCGCTGAAGAGCTGGCGCTTCGCGTCAATCCCGGCCGGAGCGAGCTTCGAGACCCTGGTCACCGCGCTGAACCGGACGCCGGCCACGGTGAGCCTGCCGGCCGTCGGGAAACCCACCGCCGACCCCTACCTCGTCCGTGGGTTCGTGGCCCTGCCGCACCGGCTTCGGCAAGCAGACCGGGCCGTGTCCTGGTATCACGGTCCGCTCGGGCCGCAGCGCACCGCCGCGACCGGCGACGGAATGCTTCCGGTCCGGACCGCCGACGCGCTGCTCCGCATCGACGGCGCTACCGGAATGCTCGACGTCTCGTACGCTGCGGCCTGGCAGGTCGGGCGTCTGCTGGCGCTGCAGAGCCGGCGCTTCTCCACTGCGTACGGCGTCTGGCGGCGCGCCCACCGGCGGGCAAGCCGGCTCGTCGATCCTCTCCGGGAGACGCCGGTCCCGGTGCAGACCGCGATGGACACCAGCGCTCCCGACGTGCCCACTGTGGTGCGGGACTGGCTGACCGATCTCGGTTCGCTGGTCGACGTCCCGTTCAACTACCTGGTTCCCGACGACCGGATGCTGCCGGCCGAGTCCTTCCGGGCATTCACGCTGGACGGGCTGTGGACGCAGTGCCTTCTCGACGGCGCCCTCAGCCTCGGGCGGATCACCCAGGGCGACGAGGACTACGAGTCGGCCCACCTGGCCTTTCTGCGCACCCCCCGGTACCCGGTGATCAGCGGTTGCCTGCTTCGCTCAGCGCTGATCCCGGGATGGCCGCGGATGCGAATCGACGCCTACGACGCGGTCCCACCGGCCGATGGTGATCTCACCGGGCTCACGCCACTGACATCCGTACGCACGGCGCGTCTCAGCGACACCGTGCAGTTGTGGCTGTTCGCCGGGGACGTCAGCACATTCCACATCCACCTGCCGCCGGAGATCCTGCATCTCGGGGTTGACCGCGACGCGACCGTCCCGACCGGCTACACGAAGCTCCTCCGCGACGCTGGCGGCACCCACAAGGCCGGCCGTAGCGTCCCGGTCCGCTGGCGGGCGGGCTCGACTCGCCAGGTCATCGACGTTGGCGCCCTGGCCGCCGGGATCGGGTCGTCGCTGAGCGCGGCGGGGTTCGCGAAACAGATGATGGAAGGAGCCCCCCGTGTCCTGCTCCGCCGCGCGTTGTCCTTCCCGGGTAGTTAGTGACGGGCCGTCTGCAGGTGCTGCGCCGCCCTCTACTGGGCTGCGTGGTACTTCTCCGCGATCTCGGTGGGGATGCGTCCCCGCTCGTTGACCTGAAGGCCACGGACCTTGGCCCACTCCCGGATCGCCTGGTTCTGCAAGCGATCCGCAACCGTCTTCGGCGCACTCCTGCTCGAGTTCCTGCGGGAGGATTTGGCGGCGGCAGTAGTGCGGGCGGTACGCCGAGCGGCGGCGACGTACTTCGCCAGTCCGTTACGCAGCAGGCCGGCGTTGGCGCTCGAAAGATCAATCTCGTACACCGTGCCGTCGACAGCGAATGCGACGGTCTCCTCCGCGTCACCGCCGTCCAGATCGTCAACGAGACGGACTTCAACTCTGCGTGCCATCAGACGACCTCCACGCGGTATAGCGAGACACGGACTCAGCATCCGAGATGCCGGCTTGTGGCGAACAGTATCGCGCGGGCATCGCTTCGGCAGTACGGAGCTAGCAGGTGAGCTTTCAGTCAGTTATGGGCGAGGTCCGGTTCATGGTCCAGATCGGCCTCCCTCGTGACTGATGCGGGCCTGTTGCCGATTGGACGCCGCGCGCGACAGTGGATGCCGAGGGGGAGGTGTCATGGGCAGAACGATCTCCGTCGGCGATGCGGTGCGGTTGCTGGGCGGTGACAGCACGGCGGCTCGGGCGATTGACGCGTTGACCGGCGGGTTGTTGTTAGGAGCGGTCGGCGGTGCGCCAGCGCTGCTCGGCTGGCTGGACGTGGGCGCGGAGTTCGCGCGGTTGGGGCGGCGGCTGCTGCGCAGCGCGGCCAAGACGCGCGGAAGCATCGGTCGGGTCGGTCGGACCGAACGCGTGAGCGCAGCCCACACCGTCATTGTGGTCGCCGCGTACTTCGAGGCGATGGCTGGCGCGCCATTGCCAGCGCGATTCTCCGATTTGGAATTGACGCGCAGCGAGCAGCTCGCCTTGGCTGGTAGCTCAGGTGGCGAGCAGGTCGATGGGTTTGTGACGGCTGTTCTCGCCGTCGGTGAGGTTCTGCCCAGTCCACACACGACAGGTGCCCAATTCGAGAAGCGGTTGGGCGACTACTACCAAGAGCTCTCAAATCGCGTGGTGACGTTCATGTCCGGCCTAGAGGTTTGGGATCGACTGTCCGAGACCGACCGCGCGCGATGGTCAGCAGGGTTGGCGGATCTGCCGACGTCCGCGCTGCGCCAATACCGCGCACTGCTAGGGGAGCTCGCTGCGGACTTTCCTGAGTTACGGTTCTGGGCCGATCAGCGAGAGCACCATACGACGCAGGAAGAGGTGCGGCGGCTGGAGCCGGCGCTCGCATCGCTTCAAACCGCGCTCGAAGAACTGTCCGGCAGCCACGCCGCAAGTATTCACCGCGATGCGCTGAGCCGCGCACACCGAGGCGCGCTCGGCCGCTCGATCGTCGAGTCCGGTGAACTGCCGATCGGGCTGACTGTACCGACCTTGGAGGCCGGATATGTGCCGCCACGCTTTCGGGTAGCGCCGTCTGATCCGAACGTGAGCGTAAACGACGAAGACTGGTGGATCCGACAGGAGATCCATGAGGATCTAGGCGGATTCTTCCTGCGGTATTTGACGTCTCCGACAGCTATCGACTCGCCGATCGTGCTGCTCGGCCAGCCCGGCGCTGGGAAATCGGTGCTGACGAAGGTTCTGGCTGCGCGGCTTCCCGCGTCGGACTATCTGCCAGTACGCGTCGTGCTGCGCGATGTTGCGGCCGAGGCCGGCATTCAGGAGCAGGTAGAACAGGCTTTGCTCGGCGCCACTGGTGATCGCATGAGCTGGCCGTCGCTGGTTCGCTCCGCCAGCGGAGTCCTGCCGGTGCTCCTAATGGACGGTTTCGATGAATTGCTGCAGGCCACGGGTGTGCGCCATACTGACTACCTGGCCAGGGTGAACGCGTTCCAGCTACGCGAGGCCGAACAGGGAAGGCCACTCGCGATCATCGTGACGTCGCGGCTCGGCGTCGCAGACCAGGCCCGTACGCCCGCGGGTACTTTGCTTTTGCGGCTTGAGCCGTTCGACGAGTCACGAGTTCGTGCCTGGGCGGGCATCTGGAATGACGTCAACAGCGAGAATTTCGCGGTGTCCGGCACAAGGCCGTTAGATCCCGACGCGGTGCTGGCCTATCCTGACCTGGCTGAGCAACCCCTGCTGCTGCTGATGCTCGCACTGCATGACGCCGACGCCAACGCTCTGAGCCAGCGGGACACGGCGCTCCGCCCCCGCGAGCTCTACGAGCGATTACTCGGAAGCTTCGCCCGCCGCGAGGTCGTCAGACAGCGGCCATATCTTTCCGCGAGCGAGGTCAGCGACGCCGTCGAGGACGAACTTCGGCGTCTCGCGCTAGTCGCTTTTGCCGCGTTCAACCGCGCGAGCCAATGGGTGACCGAATCCGACCTCGAAGGCGACCTCACCGCCGTGCTCGGTGGCGGGGACGGCGCAGAGGGCGGCGGCATACGTGCAGTGAGACGTCCCGCCGAGATCGTACTAGGACGGTTTTTCTTTATTCACCGCGCGCGGGCTCTCCGCCACGACGTACCTCTAGGCACCTATGAGTTCCTCCACGCGACGTTCGGCGAGTACCTGGTCGCGCGCCTGACGTGGCAGCTCTTCGCGGACACCGCCGCCCGCGCTGCACCGGGCCTCTTCGGCGCACCGGTCGCCGACGACGACCTGCTCTATGCGTTGCTCTCGTACGCCGCCCTGGCCGGGCGCGGTCCGGTGGTCCAGTTCCTCGACGACATCACCGACGAGATTCCTGCCGAGACCCGCCCACGACTGCTCGACCTTCTGGTCCGCTTGCACCGGGTGGCTGGGTACCCCCGAGCGCAGGGGAACCTCACCGTCTATCAGCCACGGAGATTGACCCAGACGGCACGGCACGCTGCCTACAGCGCCAACCTCGTCCTCCTTGCCATCTGTATCGGCGGCGATGTGCGCGCGAGCGACTTGTTCGACCCGGCCGACGACGATGTCGTGAGCCAGTGGCACAACCTCACACTGTTGTGGCACTCGCAGCTCAGCCACAACGACTACAGCAGCCTCGTCGACATCGTCGCCCTGGACCGGTTGTGGCCGTCGGACATGCCGCGGGACGTGCGTCTCTTTCTCCGGACCACCAATGACGCGGTGCCTCCCGTCGATACCTACTGGACCTACGCCGTCGAAAGCCATCGGCGCGGCGCCATTTCCTGGAACTTCACCCTCGCCGAATCAGTCCGCCGTCGTACTCAATTCCAATGCGGCCAGCACGACGACATCCTCCTGCACCTCGCGGAACCGATGACTACAGCCCTAGACGACGCCGCGCTCACCCATTTCTACGGATTTTCGGAAACGGCCGCGCCGACAGCCGCCCATGCCCTCGTTCGCGCGTGGCTTCCCGGTGCGCGCCCTCCGACCGAGGAACCGCATGCCGCCCATGAAATCTGTGCGGACATCGTGAACGCGATCTATCAAATTCAGCACGGATACGACAATCCGCGTCGCTTCGCGGAAGCCGCTATCGCGGCTCTAGCCGCAGACGACACCGTCCACCCCGACGCCGTTGCCGACCTGGTCGAGGTTTACCTAAATAACAACGCAATTACCGCTAACCATGTCGGTGCGGCCCTCGCTCGATGCCTTCGAGCGCACCTCAACCGCTGCCCAGCGGGCGCCCCAGGCAACGAACGGTTAACTTCTCTGCTGCACCGAGTATCTGACTCCGGCACTTACGTGACGGCTCCCTTACGCCGCCTCGGTTCTACGGAAACCTCGTGAAGAATTCGATCGATATAAAACTTGATTCATCGACCGAGCTGAACGTCAGACGGCCTTAGGCACTCAGTGGGCCGCTAGTTGGGGCCGTCGCTGCGCCGGGTGGCACAGATCCTGGTTTCGATTTCCGGATGGTTCGCCGGCTGGCAGGTGAGGAGAATCTCTGCCCGGGACCTATACGGCCTCAAGCGTTCCGAACCTGTCCTGGAGCACGCCGCGACGCCGACTGTTCACGCTTGAATATCTCCACATACCGCTTGCGCGACGCGAGCAGTCGGCCAAGGACTCGACCGGCTTACCCACATCCTTGCCGATTGTTCGGTAGTAGAGCCGCCCTGGCCCGTTCTGTGCTGATCCCCGCGGCCGGGTTTGTTTAGCGTGCGGTGACCCGCAGGGCGTGTTCGTACTGGCCGCGTTGGAAGGCGAAGTCTCGGAGATCGCGGTAGTCCCACGGGCGGTGTCCGGTGCGGTAGTTGGACCAGACGACGGTGTCTTGGACGACGGTGACCGTAGCGGTGAAGGGCCAGCAGCCCCAGTCGCCGCATCTGCAGCCGAGGAGCACGGTGTCGCCGTCGCCGAACCAGCTCAAGACGGGATCGCCGAGGTAATGCCGGCTGGGCCACCGCACCTCATCCTGCGGCAGGCCCGCGTAGCTTCCGGCGAGGTCGGGCTGCCCCTCGCGCCGCGCGGAGGGAAGCTCGACCGTGCGGATCAGGTCTGGCAGCGGGACCCCGTTGAGGTGAGGAACGACGGTCGAGAGAACACCGACACCGAGTTCCTGTTCCACAATGCGGAATTCGACGCTTTCCATGGTCTGCACGGTAGCCCGGTGGCCTGGGCGGCCGTCTAGCCGAGCTCGGGCGATGATACTCGTGGCGGCCGGTGTCGCCACTGCTGCCGACCGAGTCGGTGGCCATCTTGAGAGCTCGCTAGGCGAGGAAGGCGGCGATCTTCCCGGCGAGGTGTCGGGTGTCCTCGCTGGCATCGATTTCGACGTAGGTCGACGCTTCCCAGGCGTCCGGCTCGTAGCCGCGGGGCCCGCGCAGGATGAAACGCAGCGATACGTGATCGCGCCAGTCGTGCGTCGCGTCGGTGCGCAGGTTGTGGTCGAGCGACTTCCAGCTGCGGACGCCTTCCCAGCCGACGTAGGACTCGGCCAGCTCGGCTGCCCAGATGTTGAGCCTGTCGCCGTCCAGCGTGCCGACCATCGTGGTCGTACTCGCTCCGACGTCGTCGATCTCGCAGGGAAAGTTGAGAACCTCATCGCTTTCTGGTCTTTCAGGGGATGTGGAGACGCACGCGGCCGCGGCCCGGCTCCGCTGAGAACTCGATGCTGTCGTCCAGCAGCCTCATCACGGGCCGAGCTTCCCAGTCCTCGCCCTATGGGATCGATCCCATTTCCAGGAGGCGCTGGGTGCTGTCGCGGTGGCCGGAGGGTCACCACGCCACAAGCGCTCGGTCGGCGGTGCACGCTGCCGCCACGACCTGGGTGCGCAACGTCCGCGATTACCGCGAGAGATCCTGCCCGCGCATCGGCCTGCGCTCCGTTCGTGCGCTGTGACGACTACGGAACACCTGATCAAACCCTTCTACGGCGATGTATCTCGACGACGAGGTCATCAACGGCCGCGGACGTGCGGAAGGCCGCTGGGCAGGTGCGGATCGGGGCGGCAGGTGGTTGTAATCGCCGGGTCCGGCCGGGCAGCCCGCCGGTCGATGGCGGCGCGCCTGCGAAAGGTGGGTGGGATTCGATTCAGTAGAGGACACGTTGGAGGCCACCGATCCGGTCGGTTGCTGTCATGCGGTGCGGGCGCCGAGCCGATCAGCTTGCCACTTACGGCCGCGCCGGACGGTGCCGTCCCTCCGGGTACAACGAGGACTGTCCGGGTCTGCAGGCTGGCGATCCGGTCGTTGCGGCACGACCCACAGTCAGCCGCACACTCGATCCTGCGGAACCCGAAGCGACCTTGACCAGTCGATCACGGACCGATGCGGTGCCAACCGGGCGGAGTACCGTCGACCGCGCCATCCATGCACAAGTTTCTCCACGAAACTTTTTTCCCCGAGCACCAATCCTTCGGTCCGGCTGCAACGAATCACGGGTGTTGATCACCGCTAGCCGACTGGAGTTCTCTTATGGATGCGCTCAGCCCGTGGCATCTCCTGATCATCGCGGCCTGTTTCGTCATGCTCTTCGGCGCGAAGCGACTGCCTGATGCGGCTCGGTCGCTCGGCCGGTCCGCGCGCATCATGAAAGCCGAATTGAAGGGAATGCACGACGAGCCGAAGGCTGAAGCCTCTCACGTGACGGACGTTCCCGCGGAGCCGATCGAGGCCGTCGTAGTCGAGCCGCGCGTCGTGGTGTCAGAGGACGTTCCCGTCACCGCCCGCGCTGATGGCACGCGCTGAGGCTCCGCCGGCAGACCGGCCCGCCGAGCCGCCCGCTCCGGCGGACGCGCCGCCCACCCGGCCGAACATGTGGGTTCGTCATCTGAAAGAACTGCGCCGCCGAGCGATCATCTCCGCGTTGGCGGTGGTGGCCGGAACCATCGTCGCGTTCCTGTTCCACGCCACGATTCTGCACGCGCTGACTCAGCCGTACTGCGCGCTCCCCTCCCACGACCGGCTTCTGCAGGGGCAGTGCACGCTGATCGTCACCGGCGTTCTGGACGCGTTCCGGCTCACGATCAAGCTGTGCCTCTTCGCCGGGATCCTGCTGTCGTCGCCCGTGTGGCTCTACCAGTTGTGGCGATTCATCACGCCGGGACTGCACCAGCACGAACGCCGGTACGCCAGCTGGTTCGTCGGCATCTCGGTGCTGCTCTTCGGCGTGGGCGTCGCTTTCGCCTGGGAAACCCTGACGCGCGGCCTCCAGTTCCTGCTGGGATTCGCGACCGGCGGCGTGGCTTCGCTGTTGAGTTTTGACAGCTACCTCTCGTTCGTCACCGCGATGGTGCTGATCTTCGGCGTCTCCTTCGAATTCCCATTGCTGATCGTGTCGCTCAACTTGGTCGGAGTGCTTTCCGCGGTACGGCTGCGGAAATGGAGCCGATTCATTCTCTTCGGGATCGTCGTTTTCGCCGGCGGCGCTACGCCGAGCCCCGATCCACTCACGATGCTCGCTCTGGCCGCACCGCTTGCTCTGCTCTACGGCGGATCGCTGATCTTCGCGATCTATCACGACCGGAGAAAAGCGCGGAACGCCGTCGCCGAAATCCCGGACGACCAACCGTCCGTTCTCTGACCACCCGACCCGAATGGTCATCGGGCATCGCCATGCCCGAAATCAGGAAGGAGCGGTCGCACGTCGACGCCTGCGCAGCGCAGGCGTAGGAACTAGCAGGGGAGTATGAAGTGTTCGGAAAGCAGCTCGTCACCAACATGATCCAGCGCAGCGCGGAGAACGCCGAGGACCGGCGTCGCTTCCTGCTGAGCGCCGGGGCTCTCGGGCTCGGCGTCGTCGGCGCCAGCGTGCTACCCGCCGGCGTGGCGTCCGCCGAGACCACCAGCGGCCCGAGCGACGGGGCGGTGCTCAATTTCGCCCTCAACCTCGAGTACCTCGAAGCCGAGTTCTACTCGCACGCCGTACACGGGTACGGCCTGACCGACAGTCTGACCGGCGGCACCGGGCGTAAGGGTGGCGTCACGGGTGGTCGGAAGGTGCCGTTCAAGACCAGGCGCATCCGCCAGTACGCGCAGGAGATCGCCGGGGACGAACTTCACCACGTGAAGTTCCTGCGCACGGCACTCGGCTCGGCTGCTGTCTCCCGGCCGTCCATCGATCTCCGCAGCAGCTTCACCGCCGCTGCCCGCGCGGCCAAGGTGATCGGGTCGCACGACACGTTCGACCCGTACGCGAACGAGAACAACTTCCTGCTCGCCGCGTTCCTGTTCGAGGACGTCGGCGTGACGGCGTACAAGGGCGCCGCCCCGCTGATCACCAACAAGACGTATCTCGAAGCGGCCGCCGGCATCCTCTCGGTGGAGGCGTACCACGCCGCGACGATCCGCTCCGCGCTCTACGAGAAGGGGCTGTCGTCCACGGTGGCGAAGCTGTCCGCGGCCCGTGACTCCCTCGACGGCGCGAGCGACGACGACCAGGGCATCACCCTCGGCGGTGTCGCCAACATCGTTCCGACCGACAGCAACGGGATCACGTTCAGCCGGTCCTACGACAAGGTCCTGAACATCGTCTACCTGAACCCCGCGAAGGTGAACAAGGGCGGCTTCTACCCGGCCGGCGTGAACGGAACCCTCAACACCAGTTCCTGAGGGACGGCGGTCCGGGCCCGCCCACGGCGGGCCCGGACCCCGCGGGGAAGGACGAACCATGACCCAGACTCCTCTCGCCTACCCGGCTGAGCCGGTCGCGCTCCGGGTTCCTCGCCGCACCCGGTTGCGAGCGGTCACCGCCTTCGGCCCGGCGTTCGTGGCCGCGATCGCCTATGTCGACCCGGGCAACTTCGCGACCAACTTCGCCGGTGGGGCGAGCACCGGCTACCGGCTGGTGTGGGTGGTGGTGCTGGCCAATCTCGTCGCGATGCCGATCCAGTACCTGTCCGCGAAACTCGGCGTGGTCACGGGGCGCAGCCTCCCGCAGGCTTTCCGAGACGTCTTCCCCGGCGTCGCGTCGCGGGTGATGTGGGCGCAAGCCGAGATCGTGGCGATGGCGACCGATCTGGCGGAGTTCGTCGGTGCCGCGATCGGGTTGAACCTGCTCTTCGCCGTACCGATGCCGATCGCCGCGGGCCTGACCGCGATCCTGGCGTTCGCCGTGCTCACGCTGCAACGCCGCGGACACCGTCCGTTCGAGATCGCCATCGGCTCGCTGCTGGCCCTGATCTGCCTCGGCTTCCTCTACCTCACCGTGCAGAGCCCACCATCGGCGTCCGGGACCCTCACCGGGCTCGTGCCGAGCTTCGGCGGCGGCGACACCCTCCTGCTGGCGGTCGGCATCATCGGCGCCACCGTCATGCCACACGCCATCTACCTGCACTCGGGGCTGATGCGCGGCCGCTCCACACCCGGCGATCAGCGACGCGTGCTGCGCTTCGCACGGGCAGACATCGCCCTGGCGATGACCTTGGCCGGTCTGGTGAACCTCAGCATGCTGACGGTGGCGGCCACACTGTTCCACCACGGCTCCAGCGACGCGATCACGCTCGGCACCGTCCACGCCGGACTCGGCCGGCTGGTGGGCGGAGGTGCCGCGCTGGCCTTCGCCGCGGCTCTGCTCGCGTCGGGGATCTCGTCGTCCAGTGTCGGGACGGCGGCCGGTCAGGTCGTGATGGACGGCTTCCTCGGCGCGCGGCTACCGCTGGTCGTGCGGCGGCTGATCACGATGGCGCCGGCCGTCGTGCTGCTCTGTTCCGGCATCGACCCCACCCGTGCGCTGGTACTGAGCCAGGTCGTCCTGTCCTTCGGCATCCCGTTCGCGTTGGTCGCGCTACTCGTCCTGACCAGCCGGCGCAGCCTCATGGGCGACCAGGTCAACTCTCGGCCCATGGTGTCGTGCATGACCGCGATCGTGGTCGTGCTCACCGGCCTCAACCTCTTTCTCCTCGCCCAACAGCTCAGTTAGGACGCGCGTCATGTTCTCCAACTTCGGCCTCGGCGAGATCCTCGTCATCGGCTTCCTCGCGTTGCTCATCTTCGGTCCGGAAAGGCTGCCCAAGGCCGCCGGCGACGCCGTCCGGGTGATCCGGCAGCTGCGGTCGATGGCCACCTCGACCATCAACGACGTCAAAGCCGATCTCGGGCCCGACCTGGCCGAGCTCGACCTGAAGTCGATGCACCCGCGTCACCTCATCCAGAAAGCGATCCTCGACGACGAACCCACGCCGAGAAAGGAATGAGGTCTTACGCCTGCCCGGCCGCGGTCGGTACTTTCCGCGACCGTCCCCGGTACGGCCGGTCGCGTCGTCCCGCTCGCGGGCGTTGGTTGCTCAGCCACCTCGCTCGCTGGGGTACGCATCGCTACCCGAAGGCGGTACTTTGCCGGGGATGAAGCCTTGAGAGTGTCGCGCTCCGTGGCGGTCGATGCCTCCGGCTCAAGCGCGTTACGGCAGCGGAAGACGATGACGTCCCGGATCCATCGTGGGCTCGGCTCGGCCCTCGGACTATGCCGCCACAAGTAGTATCCCTGCAGGTGAAATCAGCTCTGGCTCCGGCCGCAGGTCTGCCGTGTGGCCGAGCCGGTCAAGAAGGCGTAGGCCGACAGTTCTGCCAGCGACACCGGGTCCGTCGCGACCCATTCGGGGATTTGCCTTTCATGGTCGTAGACATTGGCGGGATGCCCGGCGGCCTTGGAACGGGTGCCGGTATGGCCGCCCGCATCGATCCCCGCGTTTGACGGCTTTCAGCTGGCGGTCAACATGCGGAGCGGGCCGGTCGCCACCGTGTGGTGCACTCGGACTGGGGGGTGTTTCGCTTCCACGTCTACGTCCGAGAGCTCTGCGCTGCTGGGTTGCGCGGCGCAATGAATCGGGTCGGCGCCTGCGTCGACAACGCCACCTTCGAATCGGTCTTCGCGCTATTGCAGAAAACGTTCTTACCCACGTGTGGGTGTCGCCCGGTTGAGTTGCACGCGGGCCGGTTCGGTGACGAGTGGGGCAGTGTTCCTCAGACGGGCCCCGCTCTGAGGGGAAGCGCTCGTGATCGAATTCGTCTGCGACTCGCACAGACATATGTCCAACGGTGGTGGCCCATTGGGGGCCACCACCGTAGGGCCGTAGACGAGTTACTTCGGCATTAGCACCGTGTCGATTAGGTAGACGGTGGCGTTCGCGGTCTGGACATTGCCGCAGACGACCTTGGCGTTCGTGTTGACGGTGAAGTCTTCGCCGCTACCGGTGGCGGTGACTTCCTGGCCTTGCAAGGACTTGAACGGGCCGGCGGTGCCGAGCTGATCGGGCGTGATCTTCTGGCCGATCACGTGATAGGTCAGGATCTTGGTGAGGGTGGCTTTGTCGGCCAGCACCTTCTGGAGATCTGCGGCGGGGATCTTGGCGAACGCGTCATTGGTGGGTGCGAATACGGTGATGTCTTTCGCGCTGTTGAGCGTGTCGACCAGGCCGGCGGCGGTCACGGCTTTGACGAGCGTGGAGAGCACGGGGTTGTTGCTGGCTGCGGTGGCGACCGGGTCCTGGGCCATGCCGGAGAAGGAGCCGGAGCCGGAGGCAGGAACGGCAGAACAGGCGGAGCCGAAAGGCGTGTCAGCGGACATCGCCGACTCCGACGGGGAGGCCATCGCGGTGGCACTGGTGCTGTCGCTGGATGTGGTGGCGGTGTCGGAGGAGTCGTCGCTGCTACAGGCCGCCATCGAGAGGGCGAGGAGAGCCGCGGTGGTGACACCGAGCAGGCGAGTACGAACGCGAGTCATGACTAAGGCCCTTCGTTGGATCAACAGTGGTTTGCGAAAAAAGCCTCGGGCGGGTCGTCACTCGACGGTGACGACCACCGAGTGCCAGCCGGTGGCGCCGTCAGGGAATGGTTTGGCGCGTCGTTCGGGTTGGGTGGCGGCGGTTCGGTCGGTCGCGCGGACTTCGAGGGTGTGCTGGCCGGGCGTGGCCTTCGTGGCGTCCCAGTCCCACCGCCATTGCCGCCAGGTGTCCTCGGAGGGGACCGGCGCCAGCGTCGCGGTGTTCCACGCGCCGCCGTCGACGCGGACTTCTACCCGCTCGATGCCTCGGTGCTGCGCCCAGGCCACCCCGGCCACCGCGATCGGACCGGCCTTCGAGCTGGCCAGCGGACGGGGGGTGTCGATGCGGGAGAAGGTCTTGATCGGGGCCTGGGCCTTCCAGCCGCGCTTGACCCAGTACGGGTCGAAGTCAGCGAAGGAGGTCAGCTCGAGATCGACCAGCCATTTGGTGGCCGACACGTACCCGTAGAGGCCGGGTACGAGCATCCGGACGGGGTAGCCGCGTTCGATCGGGAGCGGTTTGCCGTTCATCCCGACGACGATCAGCGCGTCCCGCCCGTCGCGGACCACGGACGTCGGGGTGCCGCAGGTCCACCCGTCGACCGATTTGGTGACGATCTGGTCGGCGCCGTTCTCGGGCTGCACCTCGTCCAGAAGCGCTTTTAGGGGGACGCCGAGCCAGCGTGCCGTGCCGGCCAACGTGCCACCGACCTCGTTGGAGACGCAGGACAGCGTGATCACCCGTTCGACGAGTGGCCGGTCAAGAAGGTCCTGGTAAGTGATCGTCATCGGGTTGCGCACCCGCCCGTGGATCTTCAGGCGGTAGTCGTCGGTAGACAGCTGCGGCACTGCCAGCGCGGTGTCGACCCGGTAAAAGTCCTTATCCGGAGTCAAGAACGGCGTGAGGTCGGGCAGCTTCAAATCGACGTCGGTCGGCAACGGCGGGGTCGGGTCGGCGGCTGCTGGCAGCGTCAGATTGAGCCGCTCAGCAGTGACATCGCGCAGGCTGGTCAGGTAGCGTCCGGCGGCACCGAGACCGGCCGAGACCGCCAAAACCGAGCCCGACACCAGGAGAAAGCCGCGGCGTGAAGTCGCCGTCGTGCCCCGGCGAACGCCGTCCGGGGTCTTGGTCCGCATGGCGTCGGCGCCGCCGGTGGCTGACTCGGCGCGCAGCCGGCTCTCTCCAACCGGCGTCGGCTCGGTCGGACTTTCGAGTTTCGACGATCTGATCGGCGGGCGGGCCGAGGCTGCCGCGGCCGCTCGAGGGGCGAGGAACAGCAACACTCCGACGCCGGCCGCGGCCCCAACGACCGCAGGCAGTGACGCCAACGGGCCGGCATCGGGCCGGGTGACCGCCGCGACGACTCCCACGACACCGAACAGGGCGACCCCGGCCGCGCCCAGCAACCGGCGACGCAGCGAGACCACGCCACACACCACCGCGAAGATCGCCAGGATGACGAACACCCCGGACAGCAGCGCGACCTTGTCGTTCTGCCCGAACGTCTCGATACCGAAGTCCTTGACTGGCCGCGGCACCAGATCGATGAACGCCAGACCGACGGCGACCACCGGCGACGAACCACGCCCGATCCCGGCGGCCACCGGCTCAGCTACCCCAAGGGCAGCGACGGCGGCAGATACTCCCGTCAGGGCTCCGAAGCCCAGCGTCCTCATCCGTGTCACTTCAGGTATTCAGAGTCTGATGGAGCCTGTTCGGGTGTCACTCGACGGGTTCCGGGTTCCGGCAAATACTGATCAATGCCATAAAAATCTTCTACAGGACGAAACGGGAGTTTGCGAGTTGACGCGGCCCTGTCGGGCGTGGGTCCGCCCGCCGCGTATCTGTCTCGCGCCCGGTTGCGCTCGGCCCGACATGGTGTTGGCCGACCAGAGACTCGCGGATCAATCCACCACGCGATCGAGAGCTTGAACGCCCGCTACCGGCGGGCGGTCAAAGCGCGTGGGCACTTCCTGACCGAGCAGGCCG
>NZ_VIRS01000052.1 GCF_006912135.1 Cryptosporangium phraense
GCTGCGCTGCGCTGCGCTGCGCCGCGCTGCGCCGCGCCGTGCTGCGCCGTGCTGCGCTGCGCTGCGCCGTGCTGCGCCGCGCCGTGCTGCGCCGTGCTGCGCTGCGCCGCGGCGCCGGGCGAGCTTGGCTCAGTCGTGGCCGAACCAGTCGGGCTTCATGGCGGTGCCCGTGGTGCGGACTTTCGCGTCGTAGTCGATGCCCCACCAGTCGGTGCCGATCAGGAACGCCCGGCCCGACGTCGGGTCTATCCCGTACAGGTCGGCCCGGTGCGTGGTGTCGTGCTCCGGCGGGAACGTGGTCGTCTCGCACGACCCCGGCTTCACGGTCTTCGTCTTCGACCGGTCCCGGAACACCGCGTAGGACGCGTACGAACCCTCCGCGCACAGCGTGAACGTCGTCTGCTCCCGCAACGCCGCCGGAGACGGGGCGACCGAGGAGGACGGCGACACGTCCGTGGTGATCGCTTCCCTGGTCTCCGGCGCCTGAGAGGAAACCGCCGAGCAGCCGGCCAGAGCCACAGCTACAGCCACGCACAGTGCCGGCAACGCGAGCCTACGAACGGTGTTCACCCCACCGATCGTGCCAGCTCAATGCCCCGATTTGGCCACTTCCTGAGCAAATTCCCAGGCACTCTGAGCGCTCACTGAGCGCTACGTCACTCTGACGTCTCGTCCGGGTTGTCCACAGTTCCCGTGGCCGACACCTTTCCCGCCGCCTCGATCTCGTCGTCGCCGATCTCGAACGGCTTGGTGCCGTCGAGACCGTAGATCTTGATCTCGTAGGTCTCGTCGGCGCTGGCGACCGGCTCGCTGACGCACTTGCCCGGCTGGGCGGTGGGCGACTTGGCCTTCGTCTCGGTCAGCACGACGTAGGCGGCGAAGTTCCCGGTCGCGCAGACCTGGAACGCGGTCGCCGCGTCGTCACCGCCGGCCGCGTCGTCGCCGCCGTCGTCAGCGGACGCCGTGGTGGCGTGCGGTTTCGCGTCGGTCACCTCGGCCCACGCGACAGAACCCCCGATGACCAGCAGGGACACCACGGACAACACGATCAACGGCCAGGACTTCGTACTCACGGCCCCCATACTCCCCGGAAATTGCGTCGCGCAGGTGAATGTTGCTGCTCGATTAGTCGTTCCCTAACTTCCGCCCGGCAACCTCAGACCCGCGGCCCGCTCGGCCGCCATCCACGCCTCCACCGCGTCCGGCTCCCGCGGCAGGGCCGCGGACAGTACTTCCGCGCCGTCCGCGGTCACCAGCACGTCGTCCTCGATCCGGACGCCGATCCCGCGGTATTCCTCCGGCACGGTCTCGTCGTCGGGCTGGAAGTACAGCCCCGGCTCGACCGTGAGCACGTTACCGGCCGCGAGCACGCCATCCAGATAGGTCTCGGACCGGGCCTTCGCGCAGTCGTGCACGTCCAGCCCGAGCATGTGCCCGGACGCGTGCAGCGTCCAGCGCCGGTGCAGGCCCACCTCGTCGTCCAGCGACTCCTCGGCCGGCACCGGCAGCAGGCCCCACTCGGCCAGCGCGCCGGCGATCACCTTCATGCAGGCCCGGTGGATGTCCCGCCAGGCGACGCCGGGCCGGATCACCGCGATGCCGGCCTGCTGAGCCGCCAGCACGACCTCGTAGACCCGGCGCTGGACCGGCGAGAACCGCCCGCTCACCGGCACGGTGCGGGTGATGTCGGCGGTGTACAGGTGGCTGTTCTCGACCCCGGCGTCCAGCAGGAGCAGTTCACCCGGTCGGCAGACGCCGTCGTTGCGCCACCAGTGCAGCGTGCAGGCGTGCGCACCGGCGGCGGCGATCGTGCCGTAGCCGACCGTGTTGCCGTCGTGCCGGGCCCGCAGCCCGAACACGCCGTCGACCAGCCGCTCGGACGACTCCCGGTCGGCCGGCAGCGCCCGGACGACGTCGCCGAAGCCCTGGATCGTCGCGTCCACCGCGTCGCGCAGCTGCGTGATCTCCCACGCGTCCTTGACCAGGCGCAACTCGCCGAGAGCGGCGGCCAGTTGACCGTCCCGCAGGCCGTCGTCGATCGCGTCCAGCGAAGCGTCCACCTGAGCGTCGTAGGAACGAAGGACGCGGGTGGCCGCGGGATCGAGCTCGGCCAGCGCCTTCGGGAGCGCGTCGAGGGAAGCGCAGGTCAACCCGAGCGCGGCCGACCAGTCGGCGGCCGACCGCCGCGGACCGACCCACAGCTCACCGCCGCGGCTGCGGAAGAACTCGTCGGAGTCGCGGGACGCGCGGACGCGGACGTAGAGCGTGGCGCCGCCGGGGCCGGCGACGAGGACCGCGTCCTGCTCGTAGCAGGTGGTGAGCCAGGCCAGGTCGGAGCCGGGCCGGAACTCGTACGACGAGTCGTTGCTCCGGACCTTCGCGGTGCCGCTGGGGATCACCAGCGTCTCGCCCGGGAACCGCTCGGCCAGGCGGGTCCGCCGGGCCGCGGTGAACGGAGCCGAGGGCTCGCGGGACACGGCGGACGCCGGCGGCGCACCCCAGCCCGTGCGCATGAACTCGGCCAGCCGCTCCGGCACCGGGAGGTCGTGGCTCGCCGTCGTGATCGACGGATCGGCCTCGGCCAGCTCAGCCATCTCGCTGTCCGTTTCGGTGCTGTCGGTCATTCGCGCGCCCCTTCGATGTCTCCGGCCCGACGCTACCCGGTCGACCAGCGCGGACTCAGCCACTCTCCACCGCCGCGTCTGAGCGTGGCCGGGCGATGGAATGATGGGCGCCATGTGCGGTCTGCTCACCTACGTCAGCGCCTGCGGCGATGCCTCTCAGCAGCGGGAGGGCCTGGCCCGCGCGCTGGAGAGCATCCACCACCGCGGTCCGGACGAGACCGGCGTCCGCGTCTCCGGCGACGACGTGGTGCTGGGCTTCAAACGGCTCGCGTTCATCGACGTCGAGAACTCGCACCAGCCGCTGGAGTACGCCGACGGCCGGTACGTGATCACGTTCAACGGCGAGATCTACAACTACCTCGACCTGCGCAAGCAGCTCGCCGAGGTGGGCGCGAGCTTCGCGACCGAGGGCGACACCGAGGCGATCGTCGCGGCCTACCACTACTGGGGCCCGGAGTTCGTCAGCCGGCTGCGCGGGATGTTCGCGTTCATCATCTGGGACCGGTTCGAGCGCACCGCGTTCGCCGCCCGCGACCAGTTCGGCATCAAGCCGCTGCACTACACGGTCACCGGCCGGGGCATCTTCGTCGCCAGTGAGAAGAAGGCGCTGCTGCCGTTCTCGGCCGCCGCCCGCTCCGGCGACGCCGGCCTCGACCCGGCCGCGCTCTCGCACTACCTGACGCTGCAGTACGTGCCCGAGCCGGGGACGCTGCACGTCGACATCGACCGGCTGGAGAGCGGCGAGTCGCTGACCTGGAAGCCCGGCCAGGAGGTACAGCGCCACCGGTACTTCCGCCCCGACTTCCGCCCGACGCCGACCGACTCGCCCGAGCGGCTGTTCGGCGAGATCCGGGACGTGCTGCGCGAGTCGGTCAACCTGCACCTGCAGTCGGAGGTGCCGCTCGGCGCGTTCCTCTCCAGCGGCATCGACTCGACCGCGATCGTCGCGCTGGCCCGCGAGTTCAAGCCCGACATCAAGACGTTCACGGCCGGCTACGAGGTCGACGGGTACTCCGAGATCACGGTCGCCGAGCAGTCGGCCAAGTGGCTCGGCGTGCAGAACTACCCGGCGCTGATCACCGCGAACGACATGATGGACGCGCTGCCCCGGATCGTCTGGCACCTCGACGACCCGGTCGCCGACCCGGCCCTGGTGCCGCTGTACTTCGTCGCCAAGAAGGCGTCCGAGCAGGTGACCGCGGTGCTCTCCGGCGAAGGCGCGGACGAGTTCTTCGGCGGGTACGGCATCTACCGGGAGCCGCTGTCGCTCAAGCCGATCACGTCGCTGCCCGACCCGCTGCAGAAGGGTCTGCGGGCGGTCAGCAAGGTGATCCCGGAGGGCGTGAAGGGCAAGAGCTTCCTCGAGCGGGGCACGACCCCGCTGAACGAGCGCTACTACGGCAACGCGCGGATCTTCACCGAGGCCGAGAAGTCCGTGCTCATGCGTCAGTACGACCCGGCGGTCCAGTACACCGACGTCACCGAGCAGCACTACAAGGACGCCGCCTACCTCGACGATGTCACCCAGATGCAGTACATCGACCTGTTCACCTGGCTGCGCGGCGACATCCTGGTGAAGGCCGACCGGATGACGATGGCCCACTCGCTCGAAGGCCGGGTGCCGTTCCTCGACATCGGCGTCTTCGACGTGGCCCGCAGGATCCCGCAGGAGCTGAAGGTCACCGCCAAGGGCGTCCGGAAGTACGCGCTGCGCCAGGCGCTCGAGCAGGTCGTGCCGCCGCAGATCGTCAACCGGCCGAAGCTCGGGTTCCCGGTGCCGACGCGGGTCTGGCTCAAGGGGCTGATGTTCGACTGGGCGCGGGGGATCCTGGCCGACTCGCGGGCCGGCGACCTGCTCGACCTGGCGTACGTCGACCGGCTGCTGCAGGCGCACCGGGCCGGTGAGGCCGACAACTCCCGCAAGGTGTGGACCGTGCTGGTGTTCTGCGTCTGGCACGCGATCTTCGTCGAGGGACGCATCGACCCGCGGCCCGCCCCGGCCGAGTCGGCGCTCCTCACCAAGCGGGCGGTGCGCCAGCGCTAGAGCTGGCCGTCCAGGAACTCGTAGGCCCGGCGGACGGCAATCTCCGGCGCGTCGACCTCCTCCGCCGGGGCCTTCCCGTGCCAGCCCTGCCGGATCGCCCACTCCATCGCCGCCAGCTCCTGGTGCTGGGCGCGCGCCTGGGCCGGCGTCATCGGGGCGCCGTGCCCGGGGACGACCGTCTGCGGCTCGAGCTCGAGCAGGGCCGCCACCGTGCCGGCCCATTCCAGCGGCCAGGAGTCCTCGAGCGACGGCGGGGCGCCGTTCTCGAGCAGGTCGCCGGCCAGCACCGTGCGGGCTTCCGGGACCACGACGACGAGGTCGTTGTCGGTGTGCCCCCGGCCCAGGTGACGCAGCTCGACGGTCCGGCCGCCGAGGTCGAGCGTGGCCTGGCCCGAGACCGAGCGGGTCGGGGCCAGCAGGGTCACGTCGGTGATGCCGTCGATCGGGTACTCGGCCGCGATCTCGGTGACCCGCTCCGCGCCCCACCGCTCGAACCGGGCGACGCACTCGCTGTGGGCCCAGATCTCCGTGCCCGCGCCGAGCGTCGCGTTCCCGAAGACGTGGTCGAAGTGGTGATGCGTGTTCGCGATCTGCCAGGGCAGCGGCGTGACCCGGCGGATCGCGTCGGCCAGCTCGGACGCCTGGGCCGGCGTCGAGAGCGTGTCGACGACCAGGGCGCCGGTATCGCCGACGATCAGCGTCGCGTTGACGTCCAGGACCGGCTGGCGCCACAGCAGCACCCGGTCGGCGACCTCGACCCACTCGATCATCTGGTGCCTTCCAATCGCGCGAGGAAGCGGGACCGATCCACCGCGGCGCGCTCGACGATGCCGTCGGCGATCAACTGCTCGCCCTCCCGCACGGTCACCGAGAAGCGCAGCGCCCGACCGTCCACCTTCTCCAGCACCGCGGTGGCGGTCGCGACCGCGCCGACCGGCGTCGGCAGGCGGTGGGCCAGTTCGACGCGGACCCCGACCGTCGTCAGCTCGGACGGCAGCGACGACCGGATCGCGTCCACGGTCGCGGCCTCGGCCAGCGCCAGCACCCGCGGGGTCGCGAGCACCGGGACGTCACCCGAGCCGACGGCCGTCGCGGTGTCGGCGTCGGTCACCGTCAGGACGGCGGAACCGGTCAGGCCGAGCGGCAGGTACATGGCGCAGAGCCTATTCGGCGCGGGCCCGAGACCCGCAGCGCGGGCCCGAGACCCGCAGCGCGGGCCCGTTCACCGGGCGGGAGTAGGGTGCGCCCAGCGACCCCGGGGAAAATTCCGGGACTGACGTCCAGCGGACACGCACGTACGGCTGGTACTCGACGGCTGGTACGCATAGCGTTTGTGCGCATGAGGGACGGACAGGCGGTCGCGCGATGGATCGCGGACGCAAAACGGATAACCGCTTTGACGGGCGCTGGAATCAGTACCGATAGCGGCATCCCCGACTTCCGTGGCCCTAATGGGGTTTGGACTCGCAATCCGGGCGCCCAGCGCCTCTTCACGTTGCGGGACTACGTGTCCGACCCCGACATCCGGCGCGAGGCCTGGCAGATTCGCCGCGCCCACGCCGCCTGGACGGCGAGACCGAACGCCGCGCACTACGCGCTGGTCGATCTGGAGGCCACCGGACGGCTCCGGGCGGTGATCACCCAGAACATCGACGGGCTGCACCAGCTCGCCGGCACCAGCGAAGACCTGGTGATCGAGGTGCACGGCTCGCTGTACGAGGTCGAGTGCCTCTCCTGCGGGTCCCGGTTCGCGATGTCCGACACGCTCGAGCGGGTCGCGGCCGGCGACGAGGACCCGGCCTGCCTGCGCTGCGGGGGCATCCTCAAGGCCGGGACGATCTCGTTCGGGCAGCCGCTGGTGCCCGAGGTCTTCGCAAAGGCCCGGGCGGCGGCCGCCGACTGTGATCTGTTTCTCGCCGCCGGGACGTCGCTCTCGGTGCAGCCGGTGGCCGGCCTGATCGACGTCGCCAAGCAGCAGGGCGCGAAAGTCGTGATCCTGAACGCCGAGCCCACGCCGTACGACCAGGTCGCCGACGCGAAGCTCTCCGAACCGATCGGGAGCCTGCTGCCCCGGCTGGTGGGTGGGTCGCGCGCGGCGTCGGCCGGGTAGGACGCTCGCTGTAACCTCGACCGGGTGATCGTGGAGGACATCGAAACCCAGCCGGAATCCCGCCACCGATGGGCTCAGCGCCGGGTGACGGTTCCGCTGTTCGCGGTCGCGTTCGCGGTCTGGTGGTACTTCGTCGGTCTGCCGACCGACCCGATGCTGGCGGCGGTCTGGCTCTGGCTGGGCACGATCGCGTTCCGGCCCGACCAGCCCTGGCACTACCACCTCGGGTTCGCCCGGGACTGGGTGCCGATCGTCATCCTGCTCGTCGCCTACGACTTCAGCCGGGGCCTGGCCGACAACGACGTCGCGCCGCACGTCACCGAGATGATCCACGCCGACGAGTGGCTGTTCGGCGGCACGCTGCCGACCGTGTGGGTGCAGTCGCACCTCTACGACGCCAACCACGTCCACTGGTACGACGTACTCGCGTCGTTCGTGTACTTCTCGCACTTCGTGGTGAGCCTGACCGTCCTGGCCGTGCTCTGGTTCCGCAACCGCACGCTGTGGGCCGCGTTCCTGCGCCGCTGGTTCACGCTGACCGCGCTCGGCCTGGCGACGTACTTCCTCTACCCGGCCGCGCCGCCGTGGTGGGCGTCCGAGCACGGGTACATCGCCGAGCACGTCGAGCGGATGTCGGGTCGGGGCTGGGAGGCGATCGGGCTGCACGGCGGGTCGAAGCTGCTGGCGGTCGGCCAGTCGATGTCGAACCCGGTCGCCGCGATGCCGTCGCTGCACTCCGCGTTCGCGATGAGCGCGGTCGCGTTCTTCCTGTTCAAGGTCCGCAAGCGGTGGATCCCGCTGCTGCTCGCCTATCCGCTGCTGATGTCGGCGACGCTCGTCTACACCGGCGAGCACTACGTCGTCGACGCGATCGTCGGCTACGCCTACGTCGGGATCGTCTACCTGGTCGTGTGGCTGGCCGAGCGGTGGTGGGCGCACCGGACCGGCCGTCAGGTCGGCGAGGCCGCCGAGTCCTACCTCCGGTCGGCCGCGCCCGGCGAAGCGTCCGGCTCCACGCCCGCGTCGGCCGAGGCCGGTCCGGCCGAGGCGGCGGAACCCGCCGTCGTCCAGTCCGCGCGCACGCCTTCCGACGCGTCCGATTCTGACGCTACGCGGCGAACCGCCGCCGGAAGCTGATCGTCCGGCGCGGCGACCGGGGTGCGGTGCGCCCTGGCCCGGTCGACCAGGTCGGCGGCGATGACCGCGGCCTGGGCGGTGGCCTGGTGCTGGATCGTGGGGGTCGTGTGCCCGCCGGCCGGGTCGAGGTGGACGGACGCCAGCCCGAGCGCGCGCTGCCACGGCCCCTGCGAGATCCGGACGCTCTGCGCGCGGGCGTACAGGGCCACGTCGTGCCGGGCGGTGAGCCAGCCCCCGCGCGTCACCAGCGCGTCCTCGGTGACCGCGTAGGCGAGCCGGCGGTACTGGAACGGCGCGCGCTGCCGGGCCGCGGGCGGGGCCGGGTGCAGGCCGATCGCGTCCGGACCGGCCTCGGGGACCGCGGCCAGCACCGCGTGCAGCACCCGGAACGCCTCCGCCTTGGGCGCGACCGGGACGAGCGCGCTCCGGCCGCTCTCCTCGCGGCCACCGGCGCCGTACCCGGCGACGTCGATCTCGATCCGTACCCACCCGAACGGCCGCCAGAGCAGCGGCTGCCGGATGCGGACGGCCTGGATCCGAGAGATCGGGATCGTCTGGTTGCGGACGTCGAGCATGCCCCGGTGGACGCGTAGCCCGTCGGCGTCGCGGCCGACCGTGAAGCCCCACTCGCCGAGCAGCCGGCGCACCGGCACCTGGATCAGCCCGACGATGCCGGACACGAACGTGAACACGGTCGTCGCCGACGGGTCTTCGCTGGTGAACTCCATGATCGGGAAGACCAGCAGGAACGGGGCCAGCAGCGTGTTGACCGTGAGCAGCTGGGAGAAGATCAGCAGCTTCGGGTCGACCCGGAACAGGCCGCCGACGGGCGGTGTCTCCGGGTCTCCGAGGGTGGCCGCGGGCGCCGCAGCGGCCGCGGGTGCCGGGGCGCCGGCGGCCAGGCTCAGCAGGTGGACGCGGAGGCGTTCGGCCTCGGCGACCGTGAGGTAGGCCAGCGGCGCCTCGGCCTCCTTGCCGCCGCCGACGACCTCCATCCGCACCTCGGCCAGCCCGAACGGCCGGGCCAGCGCGGGCCGGACGACGTCGACGGCCTGGACCCGCTCGAGCGGGATCGTGCGCTGGCGCCGGGCCAGGACGCCGTCCCGGATGTGCAGCTCGCGGTCGGCGACGCGGAAGCCGGTGAAGCGCCAGGAGATCCAGGCCATGACGAACCAGCCGAGGACGATGATCGTGGCCACGACCGCCACCGCGCGCCATCCGGCCGAGCCCCAGGCCTGGTACGAGACCAGCGAGATGACGACGCCGATGCCCCGGGCGCCCCGGATCAGAGGGCTCAACGGATGCAACCGCCGGAACGGCTCCCCGCCGGCCAGCGAGCCGGCGGGCACCGGGCCGGCGGGTGCTGGGCCGGCGGGTGCTGGGCCGGTGTCGGCCGGGCCGCCCTGGCCCGGGCCGCCCTCGCCCGGGGGCGTGGTCACAGGCCCGCCGCCCGGGCCTCGCCGAGCGTCGCCAGGCGGTCGCGCAGGCGGGCCGCCTCGACCGTCGGCAGCCCGGGGATCGCCGCGTCGGACGCGGCCGCCGCGGTGTGCAGCTGCACGGTCGCGATCCCCAGCGCCCGCTCCAGCGGACCGGCCTTCACGTCGACGTACTGCATCCGCCCGTACGGCACGACCGACAGCTTCCGCACCAGGATCCCGTGCCGCACGAGCAGGTCGTCGGCCCGCTCGGCGTACCCCCAGGACCGCACGCTCCGGCTCACCACGGCCAGCCCCCACCCGACGAGCACCAGCGCGACCAGCGCGATCGTCCACGGGAGCCAGGCGACGTCGGTGAAGATCGCGGTGACCGCGACCGCGATCGCGGCCGGGATCAACAGCAGCGAGAGACCGGTACGGCGCACCCACGCCAACCGCGGCGACACGCGCTGCCACGGCGCTTCTTCCGGCCAGAGCGCCGCGTTATCAGCCATAACTCCACCCTAATGGGAGCTGACTAGACGGAATGCGGCTCCACCGAGAGGAGGAAGCCCCGGCGGTCCAGGAAGTCGGCCAGGAACTCCCGGTGCTCCGGGCACGCGGCCCAGGTCTTGTGCCGGTCGGCCGTGTGCAGCTTGGGATTGCGCCACTGAACCAGGTACTCGGCCGGCTGACGGCAGTTCTTGGCTGAGCAAATCGCGAGTTCCATCGAGGTCTCCCGGGCACAAAAAACGACGCCAGGCGACCACGGGGGAAGCCGCCTGACGTCAGCCGAATCTTACACCGGGATGTGCAGTCACTGTCCAGATCCGAAATTCATTCACGATCTGGGGGTAGCGCTGGACATACGCACAGGAACGGGAGTCGCTTTCGCCTGGCAGAGTGGTAGCCGACACGGGCCCGGACGAAGACATCTCGCGGAGGAGATCGGTGGCTCAGCAGCACACGCCGGCGGAGGACGCGACCCAGCTCGAGCGCACGCTCTTCGAGGTCAAGCGAGTGATCGTCGGGCAGGACAGGATGGTCGAGCGCATGCTCGTCTGCCTGCTCGCGCGGGGTCACTGCCTGCTGGAAGGCGTCCCCGGGGTGGCCAAGACGCTCGCGGTGGAGACGCTCGCCCGGGTCGTGGGCGGCACGTTCACCCGTATCCAGTTCACGCCCGACCTGGTCCCGTCCGACCTCCTGGGCACCCGGATCTACAAGCCGAGCACCGAGGGTTTCGACATCGAGCTCGGGCCGGTGTTCGCGAACTTCCTGCTCGCCGACGAGATCAACCGGGCCCCGGCCAAGGCCCAGTCGGCGCTGCTCGAGGTGATGGCCGAGCGTCAGGTGTCGATCGGCGGGCAGACGTACAAGCTGCCGAACCCGTTCCTCACGCTGGCCACCCAGAACCCGATCGAGCAGGAGGGTGTCTACCCGCTGCCCGAGGCCCAGCGCGACCGGTTCCTGATGAAGGTCGTCGTGGGCTACCCGACCGACATGGAGGAGCGCGAGATCGTCTACCGGATGGGCGTCAACCCGCCGGAGGCCGAAACCGTGCTCAGCCCGGACGAGCTGATCCGGCTGCAGACCACCGCCGACAACGTGTTCGTGCACAACGCGCTGGTCGACTACGCGGTCCGGCTGGTGCTGGCGACCCGGGCGCCGGCCGAGCACGGCCTGCCCGACGTCGCGAACTGGATCTCCTACGGCGCCTCGCCGCGGGCGTCGCTCGGCCTGGTCGCCGCGACCCGGGCGCTGGCGCTGATGCGTGGCCGCGACTACGCGCTGCCGCAGGACGTCGTCGACCTGGCGCCGGACATCCTGCGTCACCGGCTGGTGCTGTCGTACGACGCGATCGCCGACGGCGTCCCGCCGGAGCACATCGTCCAGCGCGTGCTGGAGACGATCCCGCTGCCGACGGTCTCGCCCCGGCAGCAGGCCGACGCCCGCCCGGTCTCGTCGGTGCCCGGCTCCGGCGGCCCGGCCTACCCGGCCGCCCAGACCGCGTTCGCCGCCCCCCAGGCCCAGCCCGGGCAGCCGGGGCAGCCCGGCCCGGGGCAGGCCGGCGGCTGGCCCGTTCCCGGTAACCCCGGCGGCGGGGAGCGGCTGGCGTGATCCGGCTCGCCCGGCGGTCGGCTCCGGTGGAGGCCGCCGCTCCCACGGCCGCCGACATCGCGGCCGAGTCCGCCGCGGCGGAGGCGGTGCTGAAGCGGCTCCAGCTGACGATCACCCGCAAGCTCGACGGCCTGCTCCAGGGCGACTACCTGGGCCTGCTCCCCGGCCCGGGCAGCGAGGCGGGCGAGAGCCGCGAGTACCGGCCCGGCGACGACGTCCGCCGGATGGACTGGCCGGTCACCGCCCGCACCACGGTCCCGCACGTCCGGCAGACGATCGCCGACCGCGAGCTGGAGACCTGGCTCTGCGTCGACCTGTCGGCGAGCCTCGACTTCGGCACCGCGAAGTGCGAGAAACGCGACCTGGCGATCGCGGCCGCGTCGGCGATCGGTCACCTGACCGTCCGCGGCGGCAACCGGGTCGGCGCGGTCGTGACCAACGGCGAGACGCTGACCCGGCTGGCCGCCCGCCCCGGCCGCAACAACGCGCACGGGATGCTGCGCCGGGTCGCGCTCACCCCCCGGGCCCCGGCCGGCGGCACCGCCGCCAACGCCGGCTACCTGGCCGACGCGATCGACGCGCTCAACCGGCCGCCGCGCCGCCGGGGCCAGGCCGTCGTGATCTCCGACTTCCTGACCGACGACATCGTGCAGACCGAGGCGTCCGACCCGTCGTGGGAGCGGCCGCTGAAGAAGCTGGCCGTCCGGCACGACGTGCTGGCGATCGAGATCGTCGACCCGCGCGAGCTCTCGCTGCCCGCGGTCGGCGTCCTGACCGTCGTCGACCCGGAGACGGGGGCCGTGCACGAGGTCTCCACCGACGCCAAGGTGCGCACCGCGTACGCCGAGGCCGCCGCGAGCCAGCGCGAGGCGATCGCCGGCGCGCTGCGGCGGGCCGGCGCCGCGCACCTGCGGCTGTCCACCGACTCCGACTGGCTACTCGACATCGTTCGGTTCGTGGCCGCGCAACGGCGCGGGCGAAGCAGGGGGACCACCCGATGATCCGTTTCCTCAACCCCTGGTGGCTGCTCCTGCTGCTCGCGGTCGCGCTGCTGGCCGGGGCGTACGTCTGGGTCCAACTGCACCGCCGCACGTACGCGGTCCGGTTCACGAACGTCGCGCTGCTCAAGTCGGTCGCGCCGAAGGCCCCGGGCTGGCGGCGGCACGTCGCCGCCACCGCGTTCCTGCTCTGCCTGACTATCCTGACGCTCGGCATGGCGAAGCCGTCGACCGACGTCAAGCAGCCGCTGGAACGGGCCACGATCGTCCTCGCGCTGGACGTCTCGCTCTCGATGCAGGCGACCGACGTCGACCCCGACCGGATCACCGCGGCGAAAGCCGCGGCCAAGCAGTTCGTCGAGGAGCTCCCGGAGAGCTACAACCTGTCGCTGGTCTCGTTCGCGAAGAGCGCGACGGTCGTGGTCTCGCCGACCAAGGACCACGCGCAGGTCACGTCGGCGATCGACGGTCTGGAGCTGCAGGAGTCGACCGCGATCGGCGAGGCGATCTACGCGTCGCTGCAGGCCATCCAGTCGGTGCCGGCCGACGGCGCCAGCGGCGCCCCGCCGGCCCGGATCGTCCTGCTCTCGGACGGCTACACGACCTACGGGCGTCCGAACGAGGAGGCCGCGAAAGCGGCGTCGACGGCCAAGGTTCCGGTGTCGACGATCGCGTTCGGCACCCAGGAGGGCATCGTCGACCTCAACGGAACGCGGACGCCGGTGCCGGTCGACCGGGACGCGCTGCAGGCGATCGCCCAGCAGACCGACGGACGCTTCTACTCGGCCGTGACCGCGCAGCAGCTGAAGGACGTCTACCGCGATCTGGGCAGCTCGATCGGCTACCGGACGACCCCGCGGGAGATCACGCAGTGGTTCGTGGGCTTCGCGCTGATCTTCGGATTCGCCGGCGCCGCGATGAGCCTGGCCTGGACATCGCGCCTGCCCTGACATGCCGTAGCCTCGGCGAAACCGAATCGTTTCGTTCTGGAGGTCCGTGCGGTGTCTCGCAGCGTTCTGGTCACGGGTGGTAACCGGGGGATCGGGCTAGCCATCGCCAGAGCGTTCGCGGCGCAGGGCGACCAGGTCGCGATCACGCACCGTGGCTCGGGCGCTCCCGAGGGCCTGTTCGGTGTCCAGTGTGACATCACCGACAGCGAGCAGGTCGAGGCCGCGTTCGCGGCCGTCGAGGAGGCGCAGGGCCCGGTCGAGGTGCTGATCGCCAACGCCGGCATCACCGACGACACGCTGCTGCTGCGGATGTCCGAAGACCAGTTCACCCGGGTCGTCGACACGAACCTCACCGGGGCCTACCGGGTCGCGAAGCGGGCGTCCTCGAAGATGCTGCGCAAGCGGTTCGGGCGGATCGTCTTCATCTCGTCGGTGGTCGGGCTGACCGGCTCGGCCGGCCAGGTCAACTACGCGGCCTCCAAGGCCGGGCTGGTCGGCATGGCCCGGTCCATCGCCCGCGAGCTCGGGTCGCGCAACATCACCGCGAACGTCGTCGCGCCCGGTTTCGTGGAGACCGACATGACCGCGGAGCTGCCCGAGTCCCGGCAGAAGGAGATCCTCGCCCAGGTCCCGCTGCAGCGGTACGCGCAGCCGTCCGAGGTCGCGGGCGTGGTGACCTGGCTGGCGTCGGACGCCGGTTCGTACGTGACCGGAGCGGTGATCCCGGTCGACGGCGGCCTCGGTATGGGCCACTAACCAGAGAAAAGGGGGCCGGGTGTCCGGTCTGTTGGAAGGTAAGCGCATCCTCGTGACCGGGGTGATCACCGACGCGTCGATCGCGTTCTCGGTGGCCCGGATCGCGCAGGAGCAGGGCGCGACCGTCGTACTCACCGGATTCGGCCGGATCTCCCTGGTCGAGCGGATCTCCAAGCGCCTGCCGAAGCCCGCGCCGGTGATCCCGCTCGACGTCACCAGCACCGAAGATCTGGCCGCGCTGGAGGGCCGGGTCCGCGAGCACGTCGACGGGCTCGACGGCGTGCTGCACTCGATCGGGTTCGCACCGGCCTCCTGCCTCGGCGCCCCGTTCATGGACGCGCCCTGGGAGGACGTCGCGACCGCGCTGCACGCGTCGACGTTCTCGTACAAGTCGCTGGCCGAGGCGACGCTGCCGCTGTTCCCGGAGACCGGCGGTTCGATCGTCGGGCTGACGTTCGACGCGACCCAGGCCTGGCCCGCCTACAACTGGATGGGCGTCGCCAAGGCCGGGCTGGAGTCGGCGAACCGGTACCTGGCCCGCGACCTCGGCCCGCGCAAGATCCGGGTCAACCTGGTGGCGGCCGGCCCGCTGCGGACGATGGCCGCGAAGAGCATCCCGGGCTTCAGCCAGTTCGAGGAGGCCTGGGGTCCCCGGGCGCCGCTGGGCTGGGACCTCAACGACCAGGACGCCGCCGCTCGCGGCTGCGCCGCGCTGATGTCCGACTGGTTCCCCGCCACCACGGGCGAAATGGTCCATGTGGACGGTGGGTTCCACGCGATCGGGGCCTGATGTCTGAGTACGACGCGGTACTGCTGCTGTCCTTCGGCGGTCCCGAGGGCCCCGACGACGTGATGCCGTTCCTGGAGAACGTCGTCCGGGGCCGGGGTGTGCCGGCCGCCCGGCTGGCCGAGGTGGCGGAGCACTACCACCACTTCGGCGGGGTCTCGCCGATCAACCAGCAGAACCGCGACCTGCTGGCCGCGCTCCGGATCGCGCTGGACGAGGCCGGCATCGACCTGCCGCTCTACTGGGGCAACCGGAACTGGCACCCGATGCTGGCCGACACGCTCCGGCAGATGCGGGCCGACGGCGTCCGCCGGGCGCTGGGCTTCGCCACGTCGGCGTACTCGTCGTACTCGTCCTGCCGGCAGTACCGGGACGACATCGAGGTCGCGCGTCTCGACGTCGGACCGGATGCGCCCGAGATCGAGAAGCTGCGCCACTTCTACGACCACCCGGGGTTCGTCGAGCCGCACGTCGACGCCGTGAAGGCGGCGCTGGGGACGGACCGGCGGGCCACCACCCGGATCGTGTTCACCGCGCACAGCATCCCGACGTCGATGAACGACGCGAGCGGCCCGGACGGCGGGCTCTACCGGGCCCAGTTGCGGGTCGTGGCCGGCCTGGTGTCGGCCGCGGCCGCGCCCGACGTGCCCTGGGACCTGGTCTGGCAGTCGCGCAGCGGGCCGCCGCAGGTGCCTTGGCTCGAGCCCGACGTCAACGACCACCTGCGGGCGCTGGCCAAGGAGGGCGTCACCGACGTGGTGATCAGCCCGATCGGGTTCGTGAGCGACCACCTCGAGGTGGTGTGGGACCTCGACAACGAGGCCCGCGAGACCGCGGCCGAGCTGGGTCTCGGGTTCGCCCGGGCGGCGACGCCCGGCACCGACCCGCGGTTCGTGAGCATGATGCGCGAGCTGGTGGAGGAGCGCCTGTACGCGAGCTCGAGCGGCCGCCGCCTGGCCCCCTGGGACGGGAGTGGCCCGTCCTGCCGGCCGGGCTGCTGCCCAGCTCCGGTCAGGCGCCCCGCGAACTGACGGGGCCGGTCAGGCGCCCCGCGAATTGACGGGAAACCGCGCGTTCGGCGGCCCGCAGAACCCCGGTTTCCCGTCTATTCGAGGGGCGAGTTGATCGCGGCGGCGCGGGCTCGCCTCGCCGCGGTGGCGAGAGGGCGCAGGGCGGCGTCCCGGGCGCCCGTCTCGTAGGCGTTCACCGCTGCTCCCGACGCGTCGATCGAGGCCAGGGCCAGGACGGCGGCGATCGTCGTCGCGCGGGCGGACAGCCGCCTGGCCCGCGGGCCGTAGCCGACCGGCAGCTCCGGGCCGCCCCCGTCGTCGCCGCGCAGCGAGGCCAGCCCCTTGGCCAGCTCCGGGGGCAGCCGGGCGACGTCGAGCCGGCGCAGCGCCCCGATCGTCTCGGTCATGGCCAGCGTGAGGTCGTGATCGGCCTCGGCGACGGTCAGCGGCTCGGGCGGCACCGGTGATGCGGGCAGCGGATGCGCCAGCCAGCGCGTCCCGGCCCAGCGGTCGTCGGCGTCCAGTGGCACGCCGGGCCCGGGTGCGGCCTCGGGTTCGGGCACCAGCCCGAGCCCGTCGCCGAGCACCACGCCCTCGCCGACGACCAGCGCCGCCGCACTGAACGGCCCCGGCCCGGGCAGTCCGCGCGGGTCGCCGGCCGTCGGCAGCACGACCCGGATGCCGTCCGGCGCGACCCGCGACGCGACGACCAACGCCGACGCCAGCGACTCCTCGGTGCCGTCGGGGTGGAGAACCAGATGCTCTTCGCCGCCGGTCGTCTCGTCGAGCACCTCGTCGAACGAGACCAGACCGGCGCGCCAGGCCCGGGCCCACGCCGCGAGCGTCGCGCTGCGCTGCCCGGGAGGAGCCGGAATTCGCTGGCCGGAGGGGTGGGGAAGCACGCTCCGAGACTATCCGCCCGGGTGGCTGTGATTGCCCCCGATGAGCGTCTGGCAAGCGTGAACTCAGTCCGGTTTAGAGATCTGAGGTGCCGGATACAAGACCGGCATGATCGGTATTCTGCTCACCATCGTCGCGGCGATTCTGGTGATTTTAGGGATCTTCCGCATTGTCCGGGGCGACCTCCTCTGGGGCATCGTCCTGATCATCGTCGGCCTGCTCGTGGGCCCCGGTGGTTACAGCATCTTCGGATGAGGTGAGTCCTGGCGGCTCGGCGTAATCCGGTTGCCAGGACGAACCACCCCGCTCTACCAACCCCCCGTCAACGATCCCCCGCGCGGCTCCTCGCTCGGGGGATCCCTTATGTATAAGGTGCGGGCCGTGCGCAGCAAGGACTATCGCGAGGACGTTCTCGCCGGCGACTGGCGCAAGCGCCGCACGATCCCGACCGTCGAGGCCGAGCCCGACCTGGTGGTCGAGGAAGCCGCGTCCGGCTTCTGCGGTGCGGTGGTCGCGTGCGCCAAGGACGCGGTCACGCTCGAGGACCGCTTCGGCAACCGGCGGATGTTCCCGCTCGCCGCGGCCGGCTTCCTGATCGACGGCGAGGTCGTGACGCTCACCCGCCCGACGTCGGCGGCCGCGATCACCCCCCAGCGGACGGCCTCCGGGTCGGTCGCCGTGCCGGGGGTCAAAGCGAAGGTGGCCAAGGCCAGCCGCATCTACGTCGAGGGCGTGCACGACGCCGCACTCGTCGAGCGGGTCTGGGGTGAGGATCTGCGGATCGAGGGCGTCGTGGTCGAGCCTCTGCACGGCGTCGACGACCTGCCCGCGCTGATCCGCGACTTCGGCCCCGGCCCGGGCCGGAAACTCGGCGTGCTCGTCGACCACCTGGTGCCCGGTAGCAAGGAGAGCCGGATCGTCGCCGAGGTCAGCTCCCCGCACGTGCTCGTCACCGGCCACCCCTTCGTCGATATCTGGGAGGCGGTTAAGCCGTCCGCGGTGGGGATCGCCGCGTGGCCGACCGTCCCCAAGGGCACGGACTGGAAGCAGGGCGTGTGCGACGCGCTCGGCGTCGGTGACCCGCAGGAGATGTGGAGGCGGGTGATCCGCAGCGTGAGCAGCTACGCGGACGTCGAGCCCGAGCTCCTGGGAGCCGTGGAACGGCTCATCGACCACGTGACCGCGGACGTGTACGGGGTCTGAATTCAATTCGTTACACGCTGTCGCGCAGTACGTGCACCCGCGTGGGATCCTTAATACGTGAGTGCGTGGGTGATCTGGCTGATCGTCGCTGTCGGTCTGCTCGTCGCCGAGATGTTCTCTCTCGACCTCGTGCTGATCATGTTCGCCAGCGGCGCGCTGGCGGGCGCCATCGCCGCGGGCGCCGGGGCGCCCCTGCTGATCCAGGCGCTGGTGTTCGCGCTGATCTCGGTGGGGTCGCTGGCGGCGGTCCGGCCGATCGCGAAACGCCGGCTCGAGATCGCCAAAGATCCGGTCAAGCACGGGATCGACGCGGTGCGCGGCTCGGACGCGCTGGTCCTGCAGCAGGTCGACGAGCACCACGGCCTGGTCAAGATCGGCGGCGAGCAGTGGACCGCCCGCGCCTACGACAGCACCCAAGTCATCGAACCTGGCCAGACCGTCCAGGTCGTGGAAGTCAAGGGCGCAACCGCGCTCGTCTGGAGGGTGCCCTGATGGACGCCGCAGTCCTGATAGTCGTCGCCGTCATCATTCTGCTGGTCCTGTTCGTGCTGGGCCGGGCAGTCCGAATCATTCCGCAGGCCCGGGCCGCGGTCGTCGAACGGCTGGGCCGCTACAGCCGGACGCTCTCGCCCGGGTTGACCGTCGTCGTCCCGGTCATCGACAAGGTGCGCCCGCTGATCGACCTGCGCGAGCAGGTCGTCTCGTTCCCGCCCCAGCCGGTGATCACCGAAGACAACCTCGTCGTGAACATCGACACGGTGATCTACTTCCAGGTCACCGACCCGCGGGCCGCGACCTACGAGATCGCGAACTACATCCAGGCGATCGAGCAGCTCACGGTCACCACGCTCCGGAACGTCATCGGTGGCCTGAACCTCGAGGAGACGCTGACCAGCCGCGATCAGATCAACGGTCAGCTGCGCGGGGTGCTCGACGAGGCGACCGGCAAGTGGGGCATCCGGGTCAACCGGGTCGAGCTGAAGGCGATCGACCCGCCGCACTCGATCCAGGACTCGATGGAGAAGCAGATGCGCGCCGAGCGTGACCGGCGGGCCGCGATCCTGAACGCCGAGGGCGTCAAGCAGTCGCAGATCCTCACCGCCGAGGGCGAGAAGCAGTCGGCGATCCTCCGGGCCCAGGGTGACCGGGAGGCGCGGGTCCTGCAGGCCGAGGGCCAGGCGCGGGCGATCGAGACCGTGTTCGCGGCGATCCACGCCGGGAACCCGGACGAGAAGCTGCTGTCGTACCAGTACCTGCAGATGCTGCCGCAGATCGCGCAGGGCAGCGCGAACAAGGTGTGGATCGTGCCGGCCGAGCTGAACAAGGCGCTCGAGGGGTTCGGGCGTGCGTTCGTGCCGCCGGCGGGCGCGCCGTCGCAGAACGGACTGCCGCCCAAGGCGCCGACGGCCCCCGTGCCCCCGGCACCGCCGGCTCCGCCCGCGGTCGCGACGCCGGAGCAGACGGCCGCGGCCGAGGCGGCGGCCGAGGCCGCTGCCCGTGAGGCCCAGCAGGCCGTGAACGACGCGGCCAGCAGCACGCCCGGCGGCGAACGCCCGCTCTGAGAGGGATGCCCGCGGCGGCGGGCACCCGGTCGGCGGCCTCGCCGCCGACCGGGCCTCACGCCGCCGCGGGCTCGGGCTCGCGGCGGCGGAGGTTGTGGACGCCCGGCACGGCCGCGGCGATCAGGGCCGCCGCCAACGCCAGAACCGCCGCGCCGAGCAGCGTCGGGGTGGTGCCGGCGCTCTCGGCGATCGGGCCGGCCGCGATTTCGCCGACCGGAATCGCCAGGAAAGACCCGAGCATGTCGTACGAGTAGACCCGGGCCAGCTTCTCGGCCGGAACGTTGGCCTGCATCGTCGTCTCCCAGGCCACCCCGAACTGCTCGACGCCGACGCCCGAGAGCAGCCCGAGCACGATCAGGACGCCCAGATGCGGGGCGAGCGCGAGCCCGGCCGGGAGCCCTGCGAACAGCGCCATGCACAGCATCCCGACGAGCAGCGGACGCCGGGCCCGCGAGCGGATCGCGAGCACGCTGCCGAGCACCATCCCGGCGGTCTCCGAGGCCAGCACCAGCCCCCAGCCGCCGCGCCCGATCGTGTGGTCGGCGACCACCGGCCCGAGCACCAGCATCGCGCCGAACGCGGTGTTGATGACCGAGAACGCGGCGACGACGACCCACAGCCAGGTCCGGGACCAGAACTCGCTCCAGCCTTCGCGCAGGTCGCCGAGGATGCTTTCGCTTTGTGCGGCGGCCACCGGCTGCACTGTGAGGGCCGCGAACACCGCGCCGGCGATCAGGAACGACAGCGCGTCCACGGCCAGGCCCCAGCCCGGCCCGATGACCGCGACGACGGCCCCGCCGGCCGCGGCCCCGACGACGTTCGTCCCGTTCGCGCCGAGCCGCAGCAGCGCGTTGGCCTGCTGCCGGACGTCCGGCGGGACGGTCTGCGGGGTGAGGGCGGCCGACGCCGGCTGGCTGAGCGCGGCCAGCGAGCCGTTGAGCACCGAGAGCGCGATCAGCGCCGGGACGTGCGCGGTGCCGGTGAGGACGAGCGCGGCGACCGTCGCCTGGGTCAGCGCGCTGAGCACGTTCGACCCGACGAGCACCAGCGGGCGCGGGAGCCGATCGGCCACGACGCCCCCGACCAGCACGAACGCGACGTTGGCCAGCGAGCGCGCGCCGACGATCAGCCCCAGGGCGGACGCCGACCCGGTGAGGTCGAGCACCGCGAACGCCAGAGCCAGCGGCGCGACCGCGTTGCCGAGCGTGTTGATCGTGCGGGCGGCGAGGAGCAGCCGGAAGGCCGGGTGCCGGAGCGGGGCGGTCACCGGTCCTGCGCCGGTTGCCGGTCGACCATCGGGAAGAGCGCGATGGTGGCATTGACGTGCACCGTGCCGGGAGAGCGCGGTGGTTTCGCGGCTCGGTGCAGGAGCAGCGAAGCCTCTCGGACCGTGTCCACGACCGCGTCCCAGTCCTCTGGCGTCACCCACAGTTCAGCGTCGGTCTGGGCGCCCCGGCCCTCCGGCGCGAGCAGGCCGGCCCGCCGGCTCAGCTCCTCGGCCAACACCAGGAAGACGCCGCGCGAGGCCTCGACCGGCCGGTTGCGGCCGCCGGTGCGGGGCTCGCGCTCGGCGTCGTAGCGGTACCGCTTGCTGCCGCCCCGGCCCGGGCCGCCCTCGTGCTCGACGACGACCGCCGGGAGGATCAGCAGCTTGCGGAGGTGGTAGCTCGCGTTGGCGTGGGTGATGCCGAGCTCCTGCGCGACCTCGGTGGCGGTCATCGGAGCGCCGGTGAGCAGCGACAGGATCCGCAGACGCAACGGATGAGCTGCCGCGCGGAGCGCAGCAACCCGATCCGGGGTTTCCGACGACATGGTGGATACTCTGCCAGTCGCGTCAAACACTTATTGGAAACTCTCGACGGGCGCGCATCCCGGCCGGCGGCCCGAGCGACGACCGGGCTGTCGCTCGGACGAGCTACACGGTCACCAGGCCGGTTCGGTAGGCGTAGACGACGGCCTGGACCCGGTCGCGGAGATCGAGCTTGGTGAGGATCCGCGACACGTACGTCTTCACGGTCTCCGGGCTGATCACCAACTCGGCCGCGATCTCGGCATTGGACATGCCCTGTGCGATCAGCGTCAGCACCTCGGTCTCGCGCGGAGCGAGCGCCTCGACCCGGGCGGCCGGCTGGTCGGCCGGGCGCAGCCGTTCGCCGAAGTGGCCGATCAACCGGCGGGTGACCGCGGGGGAGACCAGCGCCTCACCGGCCGCGATCGTCCGCACCGCGCCGACCAGCTCGGCCGGCGGCGCGTCCTTGAGCAGGAAGCCCGCGGCACCGGCCCGGATCGCCTCGTACACGTACTCGTCGAGGTTGAACGTGGTCACGACCAGCACCTTCGTCGGCTCGTCGACGTCCGGGCCGGCGAGCCGGCGGGTGGCCTCGATCCCGTCGAGCACCGGCATCCGGATGTCCATCACGACGACGTCCGGCCGCAGCTCACCGGCGAGCCTCACCGCCTCGGAACCGTCCCCGGCCTCGCCGACCACCTCCAGGTCGGGCATCGCGTCGAAGATCGTCACGTACCCGGTGCGGATCAGCGCCTGGTCGTCGGCCACGAGCACCCGCGTCACGCGTCTGTCCCAGCCGGAATCGGGCCGGTGGGGATCGAGGCTCGAACCCGGAACCCGCCGTCCGCCGTCGGCCCGGCGTCGAACTCGCCGCCGAACACGCTCACCCGCTCCTTCAGCCCGGTCAGTCCGCGACCGTTGCGCACGGCTCCGCCCTTCATCGTCGTGGATCCCTCGGTGGCCACCTCGACCGCGATGCGGTCGTCGCCGTGGTCGACGCGCACCGCCGTCGGGCGTCCGTTCGCGTACTTGACCGCGTTCGTCAGCGCCTCCTGCACCACCCGGTAGACGGCCAGGTCGACGCCTCCGCCGGTCGGCCGGGGGACGCCGTGCTCGGCCCACTCCACCGGTTGCCCCATCGCGCGCGTGCGTTCGACCAGGTCCTCGAGCTTTCCGACGGCCGGCTGCCGCTCCGCTCCGTCGGCCGGGTCGAGCACCTGGAGCAGGTGGCGCAGCTCGGTCAGCGCCGCGCGTCCGGTGCCGCTGACCGTACTCAGGCCCTCTTTGGCCTTGGCCGGGGCCGCGTCGATCAGGAACCCGGCCGCGTCGGCCTGCACCACCATCGCGGTGACGTGATGGGTGACGACGTCGTGCAGCTCACGCGCGATCACCGAGCGCTCGGTCGCCAGCGCGGACTCGACGCTGGCCCGGCGCAGCGCCTCGGCGGTGTCGCGCTGGCGGCGCATCCAGTCGCCGGCGGCCCAGAACACGACCAGCACGACGAAGAACGTCACGTACGCGAACGGGCTCTCGGGGGAGCCGGCCGCGTGCAGCAGCAGCGCGATCCCGGCGTAGACCACGGCGCCGCCGATCGCCAGCGCCCGCCGGTGCCGCACCTGGTAGGCGCCCAGGCTGTACAGCGCGATGATCACGGCCAGGCTGGCCGACGACCGCGGGTAGGCCAGCGCCTGGTGCACGGCGATCGCGGCGACGATCAGCACCGCGCACGGAATCGGCGCGACCCGGCGCAGCACCAGCGGCAGGCACTGGGCGACGATCAGCACGACGCCGAACGCGTCGAGCGCCCGGCGGTCGGGGAACTCGGCCAGGTCCATGCCCAGGCCGGCCGAGGTCGGCGCGAACGCGATGACCAGCAGCACCGCGACGAGCACGGCGTCACGGACCACGACGTCGACGCTGCGCCACCGGTCGAGGAGCGGACGCAGGCCCGGCTCGATCATGCCCGGCAGCATAGTCATCCGAGCAAAGGGAACCCCGGCAGGTCGGTCGGGATCCGACCGGACCCCGCGAGCGCGTACGTCTCGTCGTCCCAGTCGTGCGGGCGGGTGGGGTCACCGCGCAGGTCGTCCAGTGTGGTCGCGATCAGCGCGAGCGCGTTCGCCGGCGGCCGGGGCAGGCCGGGCAGGTCGACGAGGACGTCCAGGTGGTGCAGCGCGATCTCGACGACCCAGGTCGCGATGAAGTCGCCGACCGGCAGGATCTGGTCCTGGAACTCGATCCGCCCGTCACCGGCCAGGGCGACGAACCGCCGGGCCGCGTCGACGGTCGGCCGGACGTGCCCGATCAGCCCGGACGGCTTCGCGTAGGCCGACGAGACCAGCCGGACGAACCGCGCTTGGGCGACGTCCCGGGCGGGGTCGGCCGCCGGGCGGTGACGCCAGTACGAGACGAAGTCGGTGTCGGCCGGGGCGTCGGTGGGGTACGCGAAGCCGGTGATCATCTCGGCCAGGCCCAGGTGCAGGTGCGCGATCACGTCGCACACCTGCCAGCCGGAGCACCGGCTGCGCGCGAGCTGCTGGACGTCGGTGATCTCGGCCAGCAGCGTGTCGAAGCGGGCGGCCGCCGCGTCGAAGGCGTCCTGGGCGTCCCGGAGTGCGACGGTCATGCCGCCGTCGGTACCCGGTACCGCACGCCGGTAAGCCGCTCCGACACCGTCCAGAGGCGACGCTGGTCGTCCTCGTCGTACGACCGGTCGCTGGACCGGACGACCTCGGGGTGACCGGTGAAGCCCAACCGGCCCGGAGGGCCGACGTACTCGCCGCCGCGCAGATCCGGGTCGGTACCGGCGCGGACGGCCGCGAGCGCGCCGACCTCGGCCGGCTGGAGCAGCCAGCCGTTGAGCGCCCGGAGCCGGGGCGACGCGATGGCCCGCTGCCACGGGCGCATGTGACGCATGAACTCGGTGTGGGCGTTGCCGGGGTGAGCGGCGACCGCGATCGTGGCGGTGCCGGCCAACCGTCGGTTCAGTTCGTAGGTGAAGAGCAGGTTGGCCAGCTTGGACTGGAAGTACGCCTCGGGGAGCGAGTGCTTCCGTTCCAGCTGGAGGTCGTCCCAGTGCAGGTGGCCGCGTTTGTGGCCGAGGCTGCTGACCGTGACGATCCGGGAGCCCGGGGCGGCGAGCAGGGGCTCGAGAAGCAGGCCGGTGAGCGCGTAGTGGCCGAGATGGTTGGTGCCGAGGTGGATCTCGAAGCCGTCCGCGGTCGGGCCGGCCGGGGACATGCCGACCCCCGCGTTGTTGATCAGCAGATCGATCCGCGGGTAGCGCCCGCGGAGGATCTCGGCCGCGGCCCGCACCGAGGCGAGCGACGCGAGATCGAGGGCCACGGTGGAGGTCAGCGCCCCATGGGCGGCGAGGCGGGCGGCGGCTGCTTCGGCCTTGGCCTCGTCTCGGCAGGCCAGGACCACCTCGGCGCCGTGGTCGGCCAGCAGGCGGGCGGTCTCGTGGCCCAGGCCGGCGTTCGCGCCGGTCACGACCGCGATGCGGCCGGTCAGGTCGGGGATCTGGGTGGCGGTCCAACGCATGACGTCCTCCGGCTAGAATCGGGATGTCCGTCCCGCTTACGACGATCCGGGATGGCCATCCCGTTTGTCAAGGGGGACGTCATGGTGCGCGCCGACGCGCAACGCAACCGCGCCAAGGTGCTCGAGACGGCGATCGAGGCGTTCGCGGCCGAAGGCCTTGCCGTACCCGTGCACGAGATCGCCCGCCGGGCCGGCGTCGGCACCGGCACGGTCAGCCGGCACTTCCCGACCAAGGAGAGCCTGTTCCAGGCGATCGTGTCGGCCCGGGTCGAGCGTCTGGTGTCCGAGGCCCGGGCGCTGGCAACGGACCGCGCACCGGCCGACGCGTTCTTCGCGTTCTTCGCCGTCATGGCGGCCGAGGGTGCCCTCGACCGCGGCCTGGCCGACGCCCTGGTCGGCGCCGGCTTCGACATCGACGCCGCCGCCGACGCCACCGGCTACGACCTGAACGGCCACTTCGACCGGCTGTTGCGCGCCGCCCAGGAGGCCGGGGCGGTCCGGCCCGACGTCGACTTCGCGGACGTGAAGGCGCTGCTGGCCGGCTGTCTGGCCCGGGAACGGGACGCCGCCGACCCCGCCGCCCGCGAGCGACTGGTCGCCGTCGTCCGCGCCGGCCTGCACCCGCCCGGCGGTCCTGGCGAGGGCGGTTCGGCGACGACGACCACCGGCGCGGAGAATCGCTAGACGTGCCGCCGATCGAGATCACCGACCCCGACGACCCCCGCATCGCGGATTACCGCGCGCTGACCGACGTCGCGCTGCGGACCGCGTTCGAGCCGCCGCACGGGCTGTTCATCGCCGAGGGCGAGCTCGTCCTGCGCCGCGCGGTCCGGGCCGGTTACGCGATGCGCTCGATCCTGGTCGACGCCAAGCGGGTCGACCAGGTCGACACGATCGCCCCGGACGCCCCGCTCTATGCGGCCACCCCGACGGTCCTGGAGGCGATCACCGGATTCCACGTCCACCGCGGGGTGCTCGGCTCGGTGCACCGGCCCGCGCCGACGACCGCGGCCGAGCTGCTGCGCACGGCGGGCAAGATCCTGATCCTCGAGGACATCAACACGCACACGAACATCGGGGCGATCTTCCGGTCGGCGGCCGGGCTCGGCATGGACGCGATCCTGCTCAGCCCGTCGTGCGCCGACCCGCTCTACCGGCGCAGCGTCCGGGTCAGCATGGGCGAGGTGTTCGCGGTTCCGTACGCCAAGCTGGAGCCCTGGCCGGACGCGCTCGACACCGTGCGCCGGGCCGGGTTCGAGCTGCTGGCGCTCACCCCCGACCCGGAGGCGGTCAGCCTCCGCGACCTCCGGGTCGAACGCCCCGCGCTGCTGCTCGGCGCCGAGGGTCCCGGCCTCTCCGGCAAGGCCCTCACGGCGGCCGACGCCCGGGTGCGCATCCCCATGCACCGAGGCGTCGACAGCCTCAACGTCGCGACCGCGGCCGCCATCGCGTGTTACGAGCTCGGCGGCTGAACCACCCGGCGCTGGTTCTCCTTGGTCGACGGGCCCGGCTCGGCCGGCATGATCCACGGGCCGTCGTCGGACGGGTCGAGGACGCCCTCCTCCAGCCACTCATACCGCCCGTCCAGCACCCGGTCGGCCAGCATCCGGTCGGTGTCGTCGCTGTTCGTCCAGAGCGCCTCGAACAACGCGTCGGCCCGCACGGTGGCCTGGCGGCAGAACGCGTCCGCGAGCTCGAACGCGGTCGCGCCCCGCTGCGGCGGCCCGGACGCCTTCAGCGACGCCGCCCGCACGCAGGCCGCGCTCATCGCGAACAGCTCGGCTCCGATGTCGACGATCCGGGCCAGGAACCGCTGCCGGTGCTCGAGCCGCCCTTGCCAGCGCGACATCCCGTAGAACGTCTGCCTGGCCAGCTTCCGGCTGGCCCGCTCGACGTAGCGCAGGTGCCGGGCCAGCGGCCCGAACTCGGAGAACGACGTCGGTACCTGCCCGGCCCCGACGGCCAGCGTCGGGAGCCAGCCCGCGTAGAACTTGCCGGCCTGAGCGGCGGCGCGGCCCTTGTCGCCCAGCGAGACGTCCGGATCGATGATGTCGCCGGCCACCGACAGGTGGGCGTCGACCGCCTCGCGGGCGATCAACAGGTGCATGATCTCGGTCGAGCCCTCGAAGATGCGGTTGATCCGCTGGTCGCGGAGGGCCTGCTCGACCGGAACGGCGCGTTCGCCGCGCGCGGCGAGCGACTCGGCCGTCTCGTAGGCGCGCCCACCGCGGATCTGCACCAGTTCGTCGGCGACCAGCCACCCCATTTCGGACGCGTAGAGCTTGGCCAGCGCGGCCTCGATCCGGATGTCGTTGCGCTTCTCGTCGGCGAGCTGGCTGGTCAGGTCGAGGACGGCCTCCAGCGCGAACGCGGTCGCGGCGATGAACGCGATCTTCCCGGCGACCGCGTCGTGCTTACCGACCGGACGACCCCACTGCTCGCGGGCGTTGCTCCACTCGCGGGCGATCTTGAGCGACCACTTCGCGGTGCCGGCGCAGATCGCCGGCAGCGACAGCCGGCCGGTGTTCAACGTGGTCAGCGCGATCTTCAGGCCTTCGCCCTCGCGCCCGATCCGGTTCTCGGCCGGCACCCGCACCTGGTGGAACCGCGTGACCCCGTTCTCTAGGCCGCGCAGCCCGAGGAACGCGTTGCGGTTCTCGACCGTGATGCCGGGGGAGTCGGCCTCGACCACGAAGGCGGTGATCCCTCCGCGCCCACCCTCGTGCTTCGGCACCCGGGCCATGACGACGAGCAGGTTCGCCACCACGCCGTTCGTCGTCCAGAGCTTGACGCCGTCGAGCACGTACTCGTCGGCGTCAGGGACGGCCGAGCAGGCCAGCCGGGCCGGGTCGCTGCCGACGTCGGGCTCGGTGAGCAGGAACGCGCTGATGTCGGTGGTCGCGCAGCGGGGGAGGAACTTGCGCTTCTGCTCCTCGGTGCCGAACTGGGCGACCGGCTGGGGCACGCCGATCGACTGGTGGGCCGAGAGCATCGCGCCCAGCGCCGGGTTCACCGACCCGGCCATCATCAGCGCCTTGTTGTAGTACACCTGGGTCAGGCCGAGCCCGCCGTACTCGGCCGGGATCTTCATGCCGAACGCGCCCAGCTCCATCAGCCCGGTCAGGACGTGGTCGGGGATGCGGGCGTCGCGCTCGATCGCGGCCGCGTCGATGCCCTCGAGGAACGGACGCAGCTTCGCCAGGAACTCCTCGCCGGCTTTGCGGGCGTCGTCGGACGGCTGGGGCTCGGGATGGATCAGGTCGAGCGGGAATCGGCCCAGGAACAGCTCCTTGGCGAAGCTGGGCTTGTTCCATTCGGTCTGACGGGCGGCCTCGGCGACCTGTCGTGATTCGCGTTCGGTCGGTGCGGTCGTCACGGGCATCTCCTTCGACCGGTGGAGTTACCTATCGGTAACCCACTCTGCTCCGATCGAGTGACGCGCGCCACACCTTCCGGGGAATGCCCGCCGCCGCCCCGCGGCGGGCACCGGGGTTACTCGTCGACCAGCAGGCGCTCGCGCAGTTTGGCCAGCGTCTGGCTGAGCAGCCGCGACACGTGCATCTGGCTGATGCCCATCCGGTCGGCGATCTGCGACTGGGTCATGTTGCCGAAGAACCGCAGGATCAGGATCTTCCGCTCCCGCGGTGGCACCTGGGCCAGCAGCGGCTGCAGCGACTCGCGGAACTCGACGTGCTCCAGCGCCGCGTCCTCGTCGCCGAGCGTCTCGGCCAGCGTCGGCATCTCGCCGTCACCACGCACCGGGTCGTCGAGCGACGAGCTGCGGTAGGCGTTGGCCGCCTCCAGCCCCTCCAGGACCTCCTCGCGGGAGAGCTTGAGGTGCTCGGCCAGCTCGGACGCGTTCGGAGCCCTACCGTTGCGCTGCGACAACTCCGCCGTTGCCGCAGTGAGCGAAAGGTGCAGCTCCTTGAGCCTGCGCGGTACCCGTACCGCCCAGCCGTGGTCCCGGAAGTGCCGCTTGATCTCGCCGACGACGGTGGGCACCGCGTAGGAGAGGAAGTCGGCGCCGCGCTCGGCGTCGAACCGGTCGACCGAGTTGATCAGGCCGACGGTCGCCACCTGCACGAGGTCTTCCAGCGGCTCGCCGCGGTTGTTGAACCGGCGGGCCAGGTGCCGGACGAGCGGCAGGTGCATCGTGACGAGCTGGTCGCGGATGACCTGCCGCCGGGGGGAGCCCTCCGGCAGCGCGGCCATCTCCTCGAACAGCGCGGCCGCCTCCCGGCGGGACTCCGACCGGGCGTCGGCGACCTCGTCGACGTCGATGTCGGGGGCCGGCGCTTCGGCCGGCTTCTCACTGTGGGGTGCGGTCATCGCCCGGCCTTCCCGGCCGGGCGACGCGCCGGGGCGCGGTCGTTCACGCGAGAGCCTCGAGCCGCCGCTTGATCAGCTGGATGTGGACGACGTTGCCGGCGTCGGCCCAGGTCGTCACCTCGTCGACGAGCGCGGTGAGGACGCGCCAGCCGAACGTGCCCTGGCCCGGCGTCGTGCCGTCCTTCGTGGTGGCCGACACCGTGACCCGCAGCGCGTCGTCGTCGGCGCGGAACACGCACCGCAGCCGGCCCGGGCCGGCCGCCTTCGCCACCAGCTCCGCGCACGCCTCGTCGACGGCCATCCGGAGGTCGGAGACCTCGTCCAGGTCGTAGTCGAGACGCACCGCGAGGTCGGCGGCCAGCGCGCGGGCCACCGGGACGTGCACCGGGTCGGCCGGGAGGCTCAGCTCGATGTCACTGCCCTCGTCTGGGGCCTCGGTAGGCTCCGAGCTGGTCTGTTCGGGCACCGCCATCAAGCTCGCTCCTCGTTACCGTCGTCCGACCCGGCGGGGAACCGGGTAGCGGCGGCCCGAGGGGACGGGCCGCTGCGGCTCACGCGGGGTTACCCCGCCGGCGCTGGCCCGAACCTACCCCGCCGAACCCACCCGTGGACGCTCGGGCCGCCGACCCCTGTTCTCTGGCACCCTAGTCGTGGGTACGTCAAGGTTGACGGGGTTGGCCAGCGGGTACAGCGTCCGCGCCCCGGCGCGAGCGCGGGCGCTGACATGGGGTGCAGGACCGGGCGGCGGGAGGAAGCGGTGGCAACCGTGGGAGCAGGAACGACCAACGACCGACCGGCGGTCGAGCGGGCGCGGGAACCCTCGATCGGCCAGCTGGTGAGCGACGTCGCGGCCGGCGTGTCCAGCCTGGTGAAGGCCGAGATCGATCTGGCCAAGGCCGAGCTCAAGCAGGAGGTCGGCAAGGCCGCGGCCGGCGCAGCCGGGCTGGCCGTCGCGGCCGCCGCCGGGCTGATGATCATCCCGCTGTTGTCGCTGGCCGCCGTGTACGCCCTGTCCGAGGTCATGGCCGGCTATTGGGCTGCGCTGATCGTCGCCGGGGTCTGGGCGCTGATCGCGGGGATCGCCGGCCTGTTCGGCGCGTTGAGACTGCGTCGGGTCAAGCCGGTTCCGACACAAGCGATCGAAGCGGTTAAGGAGGATGTGCGGTGGGCCCGCAACCTGAGGAATTAGAGCGCAACATCGCGTTCGCCCGGGAGCAACTGCGGCGGGACGTCGACGAGCTCGTCGCGAGGGTCACGCCTCGCGCGGTCGCCGCGCGTTCGGCCCAGAAGGCGACGCAGAGGGTGCACGAGGCCTCGGCCAAGGTCGGTCCGCTCCTCCGGAACGGTCGCGACCAGCTGCTCAGCCGCCCGGCCCTGCTCGGGGTGGGCGCCGGCCTGACGGTCCTGACCCTGGCCGTGCTCTGGCGAGTGCGCTCCCGCCACTGAGCTCAGTGAGAAGGGCCCCGGGATTCCGGGGCCCTTCCTCACGAGCGTGCTTCGGCGGTCTTCTTGCGGTTCGCCTTCTTGATCGCGTCGACGAGCTCGCTCTTCGTCATCTTCGAGCGGCCCTTGACGTCCAACCGGCGGGCGACCTCCTGGAGGTGCGTCTTGGACGCGTTGGCGTCGACGCCCTCCTCGGTCTTACCGGGGCGCCGGGCGGCCGCGCCCGTCTTCTCCGACTGCTCGTCGGACGGGCCGCGCTGCGCCTTCGGCTCCCAGTGGTCGCCGACCTTCTCGAACGAGTGCTTCACCGCGCCGAACGCGGTCCGGTGCGCACGCTCGCCCTCGCCGTACGTCTCGACCGCCGAGTCGTGGGTCTTCACCCACGTCTCCTGCGCCTTCTTCGAAGACCGCTTCAGCGTGGACGGCAACTCCTGACGACCGGGCATCGAGACCTCCTCGGGACGGTTTCGCCGGTACCGGGGTTCCCCCCCGGGCCGCCGGCGAAACCGTGCCTCAGTGGCCGGCGGGCGGCAGGTCGGAGACCGACTCGTAGAAGTCGAGGACCTGGTCGAGGCCGGTCAGCGTCAGCGGCCTGCTCACCGTGCGGTTCGCACAGACCAGCCGGAACTTGGTGCCGACGGCCTCGGCCTGCTGCGAGAGCTCGACGAGCACGCCCAGGCCGTTGGAGCCCAGGAACGTGACCGCGTCGAGATCGAGCACGACGTCCGAGCCGGGCACCGCGACGACCGGCGTCAGCGCGTCGCGTAGCCGGGGCGCGGTGAGCATGTCGATCTCGCCGCCGACCCTCACCACCTGCCGCCCGTCGTCCGACGGCGGAACCTGCTCCACCGAGAGGACCGCGTCGGTCGCATCACCGAGCGCACCGGTCGCGGCACCGTTCCGTTCTGGGGCCGCCGAACCAGCGGGGTCGACCATTAGTACTCCCTCCATCGCTGCCCCTGAACCCTAGCCCGGTCGCCGCGTCGCTGCGGAGGAGCCCGGAAGCCACTCGGGAGTAAACAGGTGAGGCTCAGGCGGTCTTGCGCTGGCTTGTGCTCTTTGACGCCGTTTTCTTGGCGGTCGACTTCGCCGTCGTCTTCTTGGCCGCGGCCTTCTTCGCCGGCGCCTTGCGCGGCGACGCCTTCTGCGGTGCGGCCTTCTTGGCCGGGGCCTTCTTCGCGGCCGGCCGGCTCTCTTCGACGGTCTCGCCGCGGGCCCGCTTCGCCTCGGCGACCGACGCCTCCAGCGCCGCCATCAGGTCGAGCACCGCGCCACCGCCCTCCGACGGCGACTCGGGCTGCTCGATCTCGTGGCCCTGGATCTTCGCGTCGACGACCTCCCGGAGCGCCACCGCGTAGTCGTCGGTGAACTCCTCCATGTCGAGGTCGCCGGTGAGCGTCTGGATGTACGACTCGGCCATCTGCATCTCCTGCGGACGCACGGCGATGTCCGAGTCGGGCGCGAGCTCGGCCGGGTCGCGGATCTCGTCCGGCCAGAGCATCGTCTGGAGCAGCAGCACGTCGCCGTACGGGCGGAGCAGCGCGAGCGCCTCGCGCTGGCGCAGCGCGACCTTGACCACCGCGATCGTCCCGGCCTTCAGCAGCGCCTCGCGCAGCAGCACGTAGGGCTTCGCGCCGGGGCCGTCGGCCTGCAGGAAGTACCCCTTCGAGAGGTAGAGCCCGTCGACCTGCTCGGCCGGAACGAACTTCTGCACGTCGATGTTGCGCCCGGACGCGATCGGCAGGTTCTCGAAGTCTTCGTCGTTGAGCACGACGACCTGGCCGTCCGGCAGTTCGTAGCCCTTGGCGATCTCGCTGTAGGGCACTTCGACACCCTCGGCCTCGCACACCCGGCGGTACCGGATGCGCCCACCGTCGGCCGCGTGGACCTGCCGGAGCTGAACGTCGTGCTGCTCGGTCGCGGAAAACAGCTTGATCGGGATCGTGACGAGCCCGAACGACACGACGCCCTTCCAGATCGCACGCATTGGCGGTGCCCCCTGTGGGTAACGGTGTGGGGTTTACTCTGCGGTTACCGCCGGGGGGAAGTCCAGCGTGGAGGTGTCGGCGTGGCGAAGACGTCCGGAACGACCACGACGGTTGCCGTGGCCGATCGTCAGCTCGCATTGTCGAACCTCTCCAAGATTCTCTACCCGGAGACCGGTACGACGAAAGGCGAGGTGATCGACTATTACTCGCGAATCGCGCCCGTTCTGATACCTCATCTGGCAGGTCGTCCGCTCTCGCTGAAGCGGTACCCGAACGGGGTCGACGGGCAGGGCTTCTTCGCCAAGAACGTCCCGAACGGCGCGCCTCCGTGGGTGCGCACCGAACGCCTCCCGGCGCCGGGCAGCACGATGAACCGGGACGAAATCGACTATCTGGTGCTGCCGGAGAACGACGGCGACGCGCTGGCCACGATCGTCTGGCTCGCGAACCTCGCGGCGCTCGAGCTCCACGTCCCGCAGTGGACCGTCGGCCCGCGGGGCGGCGTCCGCGGTACCGACCTGTTGGTGTTCGACCTCGATCCGGGTGCCCCGGCCACCGTCGTCGAGTGTGCCGCCGTCGCCCTGCGGCTCCGTAAGGTCCTGGACGCCGACGGGCTGACCGCCGTCGCCAAGACGTCGGGGTCGAAGGGCATGCAGGTCTACGCGGCGATCAAGCCGGTGGACCCGGGCCGCACGTCGGATTACGCGAAATCGGTCGCCCAGAAGCTGGAGAAGGACGACCCGGAGAAAGTGACCTCGGTCATGGCCAGGGCGGTCCGCCCGGGCAGGATCTTCATCGACTGGAGCCAGAACAACACCGCGAAGACCACCGTGGCCCCGTATTCGCTCCGGGCCCGGCCGGCCCCGACGGTCTCGACTCCGCTGCACTGGGACGAAGTGGCCGCGTGCCGCCGTCCGGAAGATCTCGTGTTCAGGTTCGACGACGTGCTGGCGCGTGCGGCTGAGGATGGTGACCTGTTCGCCGATTTGCTCGTCGAGAAGCGTCCGGTGCTGCCTCGGGGGTAGAGGCCCTTGCACCCGGCGCCCTGGCGAGGATAATCCGAGCCGTTGCCACCCCGTCACGAAGCGGTCACGGCAGGCACACGAGGCTCCCACCCTCCTTACGGGGAGTTCCGGCGGCACGCCTGCGCGGGACGATTAGGCTTGGTGGGAACCGGAGGTCGGCGTGAGAACACGCTCGGTACAGGAGGAGACCCTGACCATGGCCGTTGGCGAACTGCGTCTGCGTCCACGTGGAGCCGCGTGGTGACGCCGGCCGGCACTGCGCCGGTGGGTTTCGCCGCCGAGCCGTCCGACGCTCCCGGTGACGGCGATCTCGTCGTCGAGCGGCGGGCCTCCGACCCCCAGGCCTGGTGCGAGGCGCTGCCGGCCGCCGCGGGCCGCACGATCCTGGTGTCCGGCCGCGTGCTGGCCGACGACCCCGCGGTCGCGTCCCGGCTGGCCCAGAGCCTCCGGATGGCGGTGCGGGCCACGGCCCGGGTCGAATTGGCTCCGGCCGAAGCGCTCGGGCAGCTCGACGCGCTGGTGGCCGAGTGGGAGGAGCCGTTCCGGGCCCGACTGCTCTACGGCGTCTTCGATCCGGTCGACGGCACGTTCTGCTTCGCGCAGGCCGGGCACCCGGGGCCGGTGATCTGCTCGGTGAAGAACGCCGCGGTGGCGCCTCCGGCCCCCGACGGCGGCCCGCTCGGCGGCTTCGTCAGCGTCAGCGTCTCGTACGGCGAGCAGACCGTGGCGATCCCGCCCGGCGGCACGGTCGTCGTGTCGATGCCGGGCGAGCTGGCCGACGACGCCCGGTTCCTGACCGCGCCGTTCTCGGTGGACACGCCGGTCGGTGCGGTCTCGGCCGCGCCTCCGGTCGAGGCGGTGGCGGCCGCGGTCGCGGCCGGGCTCGCCGACGGGCTCACCGACCCGGTCGCGGTGGCGGACGCGGTGACCGGCGCGGGCGCGGGCTCCACCGTGCTCGCGGCGGCGTGGCCGACCGGCCTGTCGGTCGGGCCGGTCCGGGTGATCGAGCTGGAGCTCGGCGAGGGCGAAGACCCGACGCGCCGGGCCCGGGCGTTCTGCTACGGCGTGCTGAGCACCTGGCAGCTCCCGGCCCTAGTCCGGGACGACATCGTGCTTGCGGTGTCCGAGCTGGTCGCGAACGCGCTGCTCTACGGGGGTGCGGCCGAGCAGCTGCGGCTGCGGCGGTCGGCCAGCCGGATCGTGGTCGAGGTGTTCGATCGGGAGCCCGCGATGCCTCGGCCCCGCATCGCCGACGCCGACGCCGAGAGCGGCCGGGGGCTGTTCCTGGTGCGGCGGGTGGCTCGGCGCTGGGGTGCCCGCGCGGTGCCGGGCGGCAAGGCCGTCTGGTGCGAGTTCGACCTCACCGCCCCCCGCAACGCCGACGCCGACGAGCCCGCCGAGGCGACCGCCTGAGTCCGTCGCCCGTCGCGGTCGACGTGTTGCCGCTGCGCACGGAGCCGCGCGGCCGGAGACCGCCTCCGCTGTGCCGGGACTGGTAGCGCGACGAGACCTGAGCGCGCCGCGGGCGCGTCTGGCGTCGACCAGAAATCGCCGCGGGCGCGTCCGGCGTCGGCCAGAGATCGCCGCCGGGAGGATGCACCGCCGAGCCCGACGACCACGACCGGGACGGTCACGCGGGCGAGCCGAGCGCCGTTCGCGCCCTCACCACCTTGCCTGGCCGGGTCGACGACGACCTGGCGAGGCCACTCGCATCAGCAACCGCATCCGCGGGTGCCGATTCGGCGGCCCGAACAGCCTGCGCTAAGCCGGACGCCGGCGCCTGACCCCGACCGCGGTCGAACACGGGCCTCGAATGGGCGCGATCTGCTACTCCCAGGCGCCGCCGCGGCCGAGATGGTGCTGCCCGAAATGGCCGACTCGTTGCGCACCGTCCTGACCCAACGCGCCGAACGGTCGGTCCAGGTCGGCAACGCCAGCGCCTTCCCCGCCTCCGGCCACCTCGGCCGGTCTCGCCCCGGTCACCCGACGATCCCAGAGGGACACCCCCGAGCAGCGGGACTGCGAAGCACGGTTCAGCGGATCCCGGGGGAGTGTCCGTTTTTCGGGGTAGATCGGCTGGTTCGTGCTGTCGGCGGTGATGCGGCAATTGCGCCGCGGCGGCCTGTTCGGCTGGGACGGCGTAGACGGACCGCCGTGCTTGCCGATGGCGTCCCGGTCGCGGACAGAGGCCGAGGATGTCGCGTTCGCCGTGGACGGTGACGCCGGCGGCGCGCAAGCGTCTGTCGTAGCGGGGCAAACGGTCAGGAGAGCGGCGAGGCGGGCGCAGACCAACGGCGCTCCGTTGCATGCGCGGGCGGAGGCGGGCCGGCGCGCCCGGGAGGAAACGGCCAGCCATGCATACCCCCGCCAGGCGGAGGCGGGGAGAGCAACCACGCACGGGCGAGCGGGGCGACCCGGGCGGTACCGGAGGCGCGTCGGTCGCGGAAGGGACCGGCGCGCGCCCGGCAGGCGTAAGAAAAAGAACGGAAGCCCTACGGCGCCGCGGTCAGCGCGGTCTCGGCCTCTTCGACAGTGTTCACCAGAGGCACGACGCGGTCGACGCCGGTGAGGCGGAACACGCGGGCCACGATGCCGGGGGTCGTCACGACGACGTGCAGCGAACCGTCGCGGTCGCGTAGTCGTTTGTGGTCGCTGACCAGGATGCCCAGCCCGGTGGAGTCGAGAAAGGTCACCTCGCGCAGATCGACGACGTGCCGATGCTTGCGCTGCTCGACCAGCTCGTGGAGCGGTTCGCGCAACTGCGAACCGGTGGTGACATCCACCTCACCGGCCACCGTGACCAGCGCATAGCCCTCGCGGTCGTCGACGGTGACCCGCAGCCGGCCGAAACTCTCCGGCTTGGACCGCGCAGCGCTCCGCGCTCCGACGGCCCGACCCTGACGCTCACGCATGGAACCCGACCTTCCTCGTACGGTTCCTGGGGACCTGTCGAACCCGAACGGTCACGCGGGCAGTCTAGTCGCGTAACGGACGGTCATAACGCCTCCCTTATCTAACTCTCACGACACGCAAATCTCGATCCCAGGGTGGAGGTCACCCCAGCCAGAACCGGAACAACTGCTGGCCATACCCGGTGAGGCCCTCGGGAACGCCCAGCAGGTCGAGGAACCACAGCACGATCGAGAAGAACGCCTGGTTCACCGGCGGGATCCACAGCAGGACGAACAGCAGCAGCACCGCGTACGGCGCGATCGGGGCCACCTGACGCAGGATCTTGTTCGACAGGTACGGCTGGATCACGCCGAATCCATCGAGCCCCGGTACCGGCATCGAGTTCAGCACGGCCGCGGTGACCTGGAGGAACGTCAGGAACGCGAGCGCGGCCCAGAACTCGACGTGCTCGGCGTCGTTCACGCCGAACGTGGCCAGCGCGACGGCCAGCGCGGCCGCGAAGATCACGTTGGTGAGCGGGCCGGCCAGCGAGACCAGGCTGTTCGAGAGTCGGCTGCGCAGGTACCGCCGGTCGATGAACACCGCTCCGCCGGGCAGGCCGATGCCACCGAGCAGCACGAAGAGCAGCGGCAGCACGATGCTGTAGACGAAGTGGGTGTACTTCAGCGGGTCGAGCGTGAGGTAGCCCTTTTCGACGACCGAGCGGTCACCGCCCTGGAACGCCACCAGCGCGTGCGCGAACTCGTGCAGGCACAGCGAGACCACCCAGGCGCACGCGACGAACACGAACGCGAGCAGGCCCGTGTTGCCGTGGTGGGTCCAGAGCCCCCAGCCGGAGACCGCCGCACCGGCGACCAGGCCGATGAAGAGCGGGCTCGGGGCGCGACTGGCCCGGCGCTGGCGTACCGGTTCCCCGGTCGTACCTGTCACGAGTCTCCTCTCTCCGGCCTCCATACTGCCTTGCAACGGACGGGGGCGGCCGCGGAGTGCCCGCAGCCGCCCCGGTGAGTGGGTGATATCAGGTGCCTTGGGCTGGGCGCGGACCGGCGTCGGCCACCCGGGTCTTCACGATGCCCAGCGGCTTCGCGATCGACTCGAGCGACTTCCGCTCGGCGTCCACCCCGAGGAAGTACGCCACCAGACCACCGGCGATCATCAACCCCGCCCCGAGCAGGTACCCGCCGAACAGCGGGCCCCGGCTCTCGCCGTCGCCGATCAGCTGACCGAACAGCCACGGAGCGATGACGCCACCGAAGAACTGGGAGATCGCGAAGAAGAACGCGATCGCCTGGCTCCGGAGCTCGAGCGGGAAGATCTCGCTGACGGTCAGGTAGCCGGACGAGGCCGCCGCCGACGCGATGAAGAAGATCACGCACCAGAAGATCGTCTGGGTGACCGCGTTCAGTGCGCCCGTGTAGAACAGGTAACCGCTGATCGCGAGCAGGATGCCGGACGAGACGTACGTGCCGCCGATCATCTTCCGCCGCCCGACCGTGTCGAACAGATGGCCCAGCACCAGCGGACCGATCAGGTTGCCGATCGCGAACGGGAAGAAGAAGTACGGGATCGTGCCGCTGTCGACGTCGTAGAACGTGCCCAGCACCAGCGCGTACGTGAAGAAGATCGCGTTGTAGAGGAACGACTGCGTGGTCATCAGCGTGAACCCGAGGATCGTGCGGCTCGGGTACTGCTTGATCATCACCTGGGCGATCTGCCGGTAGGTGACCGGCGGATGCGGTTTGACCTCGCTGGCCTCGTCGTCCGGAACGGGTTCGATGGTCTTGCCGCTGGCCCGGACGCGTTCCTCGATCTCGTCGACCGTGCGTTCGGCCTCTTCGGCCTGACCGTGGGTCATCTGCCAGCGCGGGCTCTCGGGGATGTGCCGCCGGAGCGGCCAGATCGCCAGACCGATCAGCGGGCCGAGGAAGAAGCCGAGCCGCCAGCCGATGTTCTCGGAGAAGATGTCGGGGTTCAGGAACACGATCTGGGCCGCGCTCGCGAGGGCTGCGCCGCCCCAGTAGGTGCCGCTGATCGCCAGGTCGACGCGGCCGCGGTAGTGCGCCGGGATCAGCTCGTCGATCGCCGAGTGGATCGCCGCGTACTCGCCACCGATGCCCATACCGGCCAGGAAGCGCAGCAGCAGGAACTCGTAGAACGTGAACGAGAACCCGGTGAGGCCGCTGGCGACCAGGTAGAGCGTCAGCGTGATCAGGAACAGCTTCCGCCGGCCCAGGCGGTCGGCCAGCCGGCCGAACCAGAGCGCTCCGACGACCTCGCCGAGCAGGTAGATCGACGCCGACAGCGTCACCTGCTGGGCCGAGAGCCCGAGCGTTCCGTCTTCGGTGAGCCGATCGGCCACCGTGGACGCGATCTGGATCTCGAGCCCGTCGAGGATCCAGGTGACGCCGAGCGCGATGACGACGAGCCAGTGGAACCGGGACCACGGCAGGCGGTCCATCCGGGCCGGCACGAGGCTTCTGAAGGACCTCTGCGCGGGCTCCGCTTCAGTTGACGCCATTGTCCACCTCCCCAGGTAGCTGGGGGTTGCCCTACCCAACGAGAATTGGAGTGAACCCTGGCGGAACTCATTCGTCGTGCGGTTCGTTGGCAGGCTCGAATTGTCGGTGGGTGGGCGCAGGATGGGGCCATGCTTCTCGCCGACATCGCCGCGACCGGGCGTGACGTGGCTGCCGTCAGCGGCCGCAAGGCCAAGGTCGAGCGGCTGGCCACCTGCCTGCGGCAGCTGTCGCTCGACGAGGTGGTGCCCGCCGTCGCCTGGCTCTGCGGTGAGCTGCGGCAACGCCAGATCGGCGTTGGCTGGGCGTCGTTGCGCGATCTGCCGTCCGAGGCGGCGTCCGCACCGACGCTGACGGTGCTGGAGGTCGACGCGGCCTTCGCGTCGATCGGGGCGCTGGCCGGGCCGGGCTCGGTGGCGGCCCGGCGTAACGCGCTGGCCGCGCTGTTCGCCCGGGCCACGTCGGAGGAGCAGCCGTTCCTGCGCGCGCTGCTGGTCGGGGAGCTGCGTCAGGGGGCGCTGGCCGGCGTGATGATCGACGCGGTGGCGTCGGCGACCGGCCTGCCACTGGCCGACCTGCGCCGCGCGCTGTTGCTCCGGGGCGATCTGCGGGTGGTGGCCGAGACCGCGCTGCGCGACGGGGCGGCCGGGCTGGCCGAGTTCCGGCTGGAGGTCGGGCGTCCGCTGGCGCCGATGCTGGCCCAGCCGGCCGAGGATCTGGCCGATGCGCTGGGCCGGTCCGGCCCGGCCGCGGTGGAGGAGAAGCTCGACGGTGCTCGGGTGCAGGTCCACCGCAGCGGGTCGGACGTGCTGGTCGTTACGCGCAGCCTGGACGACATCACGGCCCGGGTACCCGAGGTGGTGGAGGCGGCGCTGGCCCTGCCGGTGCGCTCCGCGGTGCTCGACGGCGAGGCGATCGCGTTGCGCCCGGACGGGCGGCCGCAGCCGTTCCAGGTCACCGCGTCCCGGGTCGGCAGCCGCACCGACGTGCCGAAGGCCCGGGGCGAGATCCCGCTGTCCGCGGTGCTGTTCGACGCGTTGCACCTCGACGGTGCCGACCTGCTCGACCGTCCCGCGTCCGAGCGCTTCGCCGCGCTGTCCGCGGTGGCGCCCGCCGAGAGCGTCGTCCGTCGCGTCGAGGTCTCTTCCCAGGCGGACGCGTCACCCGCGGGCGAATTCCTGGCCCGGACGTTGCGCCGCGGGCACGAGGGCGTAGTGGTGAAGTCGCTGGCCAGCCCGTATGCGGCCGGGCGCCGAGGCGGCGGCTGGTGGAAGGTGAAGCCGCGGCACACGCTCGATCTCGTCGTGCTGGCGGCCGAGTGGGGCCACGGGCGCCGGCGCGGTTGGCTCTCCAATCTGCACCTGGGCGCGCGGGATGCGTCGGGCGTGGTGGGGGAGGCCGGCGGGTTCGTGATGCTCGGCAAGACGTTCAAGGGCATGACCGACGCGATGTTGACGTGGCAGACGGAGCATTTGCTGGGGCTGGCCGTGAGTAAGGACTCGTACACGGTGTACGTGCGGCCGGAGTTGGTGGTGGAGATTGCTTTTGACGGGGTGCAGAGGAGTACGCGGTATCCGGGTGGGGTGACGTTGCGGTTCGCTCGGGTGAAGGGGTATCGGGAGGACAAGCGGGCGGAGGAGGCGGATACGTTGGAGGCGGTCCAGGCGCTGTATGAGGTGGGGGTGTAGGTGGGGCCGGGCGGCCGGGGCGCCGGCCCGGGCCCGGGCGGGCCCGAGCGC